>CANQRJ010000005.1 GCA_947626215.1 uncultured Bacilli bacterium | reverse complement strand
CAATAATATCTCCCGCTTTTAAAGTTCCGCTTTCAAGCAAAGCTCTTGTAATTGGTAGATGTTCACCTAAATCACTCAAGTCATCATTTCTTTCTGGATTATCACCAGCTCCTGTATCACCAACATCAAATCCGCCGTTTAAAAGTCCCCATGTAATAAACCCACTGCAATCGAGTCCATTTGGATATTTCACTCCTGGTTTAAATCCTGCCTCATCTTGCCAATTATATAAAGGACAACCCCATGTAGTAGGACCCCATCTTTTTTCTCCAGGAAAAGTTTGAATTTCATTAAACTTATAAGAACTTAAATAAAGTCCTTTATGATAATATCTACCTTCTCCATCCACTTTACCTCCACCAGTATTATTATTAATTCTTCCATTTTCAAAGAAATAATTTAATTGATAAGGAAATTCCAAAGTCAAAAATCTTAAAGCCGCGACCACACCGGCCCTTGTTTGATATCCTGCACGATTAATTTTGTATTCTAGTACTTTATCTAACAATTCATTTTGTTCCGGACTATGAATGCCACATTGCATATACGTTTTTTTCGTTTCTAATACAGGCAAATGATATAAATCACTCACTGTAACAGTAATACTTTTTTCAATATTTCCCACTTTCACTGTCACAGGAACTACACCACTTGAAACACCAACAAGTTCGTCATTTTCAATTCTTAAAATATTCTCATCCCCACTTGTAAAGGTACTTTTTAAATCTGGATTTCCAAGTCTCTCTACCGAAACATTAATCTTTTTATGTTCATTAATCGTCATATAAACTTCACTTTCAGAGACTTCAAAATCTAAAACTTCGTTCACTTTAGGATCAATACGAATGCCACTTTCAATAAAATTTGTTTTTATTTTTACTTCATTATTTCCATTTGGAACTTCAATCACACATTGCCTATCTTGAATAGGTGATACGGCATCTAAAACCGAACATTCTCCTTCAATATAAAAATTATAAAAAGTAATATGTGCGGTAATCGCATCTTCCCTTACTTCATAAGTAATATCTTTAACATAAACAGGATATAGAAAAAGAAAGAACCCTGCACCTAAAAGGATACCTATAGACACTAAGGAAATGAAAACCCAAAATAACACTTTCTTCATACAACCCATTTCTTTCATTACTAAAAGAATAACATAAAATTTAAAAAAAAGAAAGAGATTTTAATCGTCTTTTCTACTTCATAAATATAAAAGTTATCTCTTTGAAACAATTGTATTTTTTTGATCTTTTATTTCAGAAATTTTTAAGGATATTTCTTGTTTATGATTCATTTCTCTTTTCTCTTCTCTATCTTTTTCTACAATTTTACAAAATAAAAGAATAGAACTAATTAAAAAACCAAAAAAGAAAAAAACTACACTATAATAAATATATTTCATACTATATTGTAGTTTTTATTTTATTTTTTATGAATCACAAACCCATCATTTTCGACATCTACCACTAAAGTAGTTCCAACATTTAGATTTTCTCCAATAAGTTCATGGGCAATTAAAGTTTCAATATTTTTTGTCACATATCTTTTAATAGGTCTTGCTCCAAACTCTGGATCAAAAGACTCTTCAATTACTTTTTCTTTGGCTTTATTTGTAAGTTCTAAGTGAATTAAATTGGTATCTAATCGTTTTTGAATCTCACCAATGATTTTATCTAAAATTTCTCCCACTACTTCTTTTTTCAATGAATCGAAAATAATAATTTCATCAATACGATTTATAAATTCAGGTCTAAAGTTTCTTCTTAATTCTTCATAAACTTTAGATCTTGCGTCTTCAGTATTTTCTAAAATATAATCACTACCTAAGTTACTTGTTAAAATAATAATCGTATTTTTAAAATCTACCGTTCTTCCTTGACTATCGGTAAGTCGTCCATCATCTAATATTTGAAGTAATATATTAAAAACATCTTTATGTGCTTTTTCAATTTCGTCAAATAATACGATGCTATATGGATTACGACGAACAGCTTCGGTTAATACTCCACCTTCATCATAACCGACATATCCTGGAGGCGCGCCGATCAAACGAGAGACATTAAATGCTTCCATATATTCTGAACAATCGATTCGAATCATGTGTCTTTCATCATCAAAAAGTTCATAAGCAAGACTTCTTGCTACTTCTGTTTTACCTACACCTGTTGGACCTAAGAAAATAAAGGAACCAATCGGACGGTTTGGGTCTTTTATTCCACTTCTTGCTCTTATAATCGCTTCACTTACAAGCTCTAAAGCACGATCTTGACCTTTTACTCTTGTTTTTAAACGTTCTTTTAAATTTAAAAGTTTTTCTCTTTCGCTACTTACAAGTTTTGAAACTGGAATATGAGTCCAACGAGAAATAATCTCGGCTATTTTTTCTTCATCGACAATATCTGATAAGATAGAGCTATCTTCTTCTTGTCTTAATGTTTCTAATTCTTTTTCTAATTTAGGAATGGTTCCATGACGGAGCAAAGCACTTTTTTCTAAGTCATAGTTATTTTCTGCCGTTTCTAATTCAAATCGAGCTTTTTCTAACTCTTCTTTCTTTTTATTAATTTTTTCTTTGACACCTTTTTCTTTTTCCCATTTTTCTCTTAACGTTTTTTCTTCTTCTTTTAAGGTAGAAAGTTCTTCTTCTATTTTTTCTAATCTTGCAATTGAAATATCATCTTTTTCTTTTTTTAAAGCTTGTTTTTCAATTTCTAAAGACATAATCTTTCTAGTTAACGTATCGATTTCCATTGGAACAGAATCTAATTGCATTTTAATGGTCGCACAAGCTTCATCTACTAAATCAATCGCTTTATCTGGTAAATAACGATCGGTAATATAACGGTCTGAAAGAGTAGATGCGGCGATTAGAGCATTGTCTTTAATAGAAACTCCATGGAATATTTCAAAACGTTCTTTTAATCCACGTAAAATAGTAATAGTATCTTCTACAGTTGGTTCGGAAACTAAAACTTTTTGAAATCTTCTTTCTAGTGCCCCATCTTTTTCAATATATTTACGGTATTCATTTAAAGTGGTTGCTCCAATCACATGTATTTCACCACGTGCTAAAAGAGGTTTTAACATATTCGATACGTCCATCGCACCTTCGGCTCCACTTCCTACAATCATGTGAATTTCATCAATAAACATGATAATAGAGCCTTCACTTTGTTCAATTTCTTTTAAAACGGCTTTTAATCTTTCTTCAAATTCACCACGATATTTTGCACCGGCTACTAAAGCGCCCAAATCCAGTTCCCAAATAGTTTTGTCTTTTAGACTATTTGGAACATCTCCTTTTATGATTCTTTGAGCAAGTCCTTCGACAATTGCCGTTTTTCCAACACCGGGTTCTCCAATTAAAACTGGATTATTTTTACTTTTTCTAGACAAAATACGAATGACATTTCTTACTTCTTCATCACGACCAATGACGGGGTCAATTTTGTTATCTTTTGCATTTTTAGTAATGTCTCTTCCATATTTTTCTAATGGTTTTTGTAATTCTTGAGAATTATCTGGATACATCGTAATCCCTCCTTTTTCGTACTCTATTATAGACTATTGTTTAGCACTTGTCAATACGGAGTGCTAAATTTTAAAATTTAAAAAAAAGAAAAAAACTTTCTTTTTTAAATGTTTTGCACTATTTTTCTTGCATAATCATCGGCTAAAGATTTATTTTCAAAATTATTGAAATCCATAAAAATGGAATTTAAGTAAAAATTTCCTTCTTCACATTTAATTACTTGGTCTAATTTTGCCATTTCTATGACTTGATAATACATTTTTAAAACTTCTTCTACACTTAATTCAGGATGTTTTCTTAAATATTCGATACACATTCTGGTTCTAAGAATCGAAAGAGAATGAAATCTTGAATTTAATCTTTGTATTCGATATAAAATGGCTATAAAAAGTAAATAAAATTCATTTATTCGTTCATTCATTTTTATTTTCCTTTCTTTCTATTTATATTTTTCCTCTTTTTGGATTAGTCTATTCTACCACTATTTTTAGAAAAAACAAGAAAAAAATGATGTTGTAAAAAGAATGGAAAAAAATTTTTATTTCATTTCTAATAATTGATTATAAACAGGTTTTAAAACATTATTTATTCTATATTCTAATACTTTTATATATAAATCTTTTTGAGCTTTCGTAATGACTATCACTCCATTCTCAT
The DNA here is from genome assembly GCA_947626215.1 of uncultured Bacilli bacterium. Lineage (GTDB taxonomy): Bacteria > Bacillota_I > Bacilli_A > RF39 > UBA660 > Ventrenecus. Next base: position 22,314 of record CANQRJ010000005.1, on the reverse strand, counting down.
CAAATGGAATTTCATCAAACATTTTTTGAATTTCTTCTAAATTCATTTTTGGAAAAATTTCTAATAAAGCATCGTTACAATCTTTATTTTGCATGCTCTCAATATATTTTAAAGGATTTACTATTTTTTCATTTATCACAAAAGCAGAGACTGAACTATCATATGCCAATTGTTTAAATTTTACTGGATCTTGTAAAATATTTTTAAATTTTTCTTCATCCGATTTATTATAAAAGGAGGCACCATTATCAAAAACAGGTGCAATTCTTAAAGACATGTTTTCTTTATTTAAAATAACACCCCAGTTTGCCTCGTTTCGGTCATTATTATTAATAAGAGCATCTACAATAAACATTTCCCAAAATCTTTTTTTTAACTCAGGTAACATATCAAAATAAATATTATTTTCCATTACAAATATGATATCATTTAAGTCTTCATATCGATCAAATAAAGATGAATGTCTATTTTCCATATAAGTTTCTATTTCTTCTTCATAATTATTTTTTATTGCATTAAAATCTATAATTTCTTCTGTACTTTTTAAAAAATCTTTACACGCGACCACTAGTTTACCATTAGAAAATCCTAAGATGGTTTTATGGGTATCTATTCCTATCAATTCAAAAATATGGGATCCTAAATATTCAGATAAAGGTGTCGTAGTATATGATAGTCCTTCTACATCCATACTTTTGGTAGATTTTGGGTATTTAACAAGCCATCTTTCATTTTCTATTAAAATACTTTTTTTACTTCCACTATGACCCCCATAGCCTTTTGGAGTTCCTTCGCATGAATCTAAATTCATTATTTTTATCATAAAAATTCACCTCTTATTCACATTATACATTATTTTTTTAAAAGAATATATGAAAAAATTTAGAAATGAAAAAAATACTGATTATTCTTCAGTATTTTCTTCGTTCGTTTCTTCTTCAGGCATTTCTTTTTCTTCTTCGCCTTCTACTACATCTTCAGAAGATCCCATCAAGTTGTTTTCTAATACTTCGCTTGCCTCATCTTCCATAAATTGCTTTTGAAGTTCAAGTTCAATATCGCTATATTGGTGAGCACCTGTACCTGCAGGTATTAATTTTCCAATAATAACGTTTTCTTTTAATCCTCTTAAGTAATCGACAGAACCTTTGATGGCGGCATCGGTTAAAACTCTTGTTGTTTCTTGGAAGGATGCAGCAGATAAGAAAGAATCTGTTTGTAATGAACTCTTTGTGATACCAAGCATGATAGGACGTCCTTTTGCAGGAACTTTTCCGGCTAAAATAACTGGTTTGTTGGCATCCGTAAATTCTTTCATTGAAACGCTTAAGCCTTCTACTAAATCAGTATCTCCAGGGTCAACAATACGAACTTTATTAATCATACGTTTACAAATAATTTCAACATGTTTATCATTGATATCAACACCTTGTAATTTGTAAACCATTTGAATTTCTTTTAAGATGTATTCTTGTGCCGTGATTGGGTCTGTTACGGCAAGTAATTCTTTAGGAGAAATAACACCTTCGGTTAATTTATCTCCGGCATTTACTTTATCTCCTACACTTACACGTACTTTCATGTTGTAGTTTGTCACGTGTTCACGAGTTTCTACATTATTTTCAACGGTTATATGATGTTTTCCATTGTCTTCTTTAATAATTGTTACGGTTCCACTTATCTCAGAAATAGTTGCTTTTCCTTTTGGATTACGTGCTTCAAATAACTCTTCAACACGTGGAAGACCTTGAGTAATGTCGTCTCCGGCAACACCACCTGAGTGGAATGTACGCATGGTAAGTTGGGTACCAGGTTCACCAATTGATTGGGCGGCCATAATACCTACTGCTTCACCTGTTTCTACTAAGTTTCCAGTGGCGAGGTTACGTCCATAACATTTTTGACAAACACCATTTTCTGTTTTACAAGTTAAGATACTACGTATTTCTACAGATTTGATTCCTGCATCGGTAATTTTCTTTACAATATTTTCAGTAATTAAAACTCCTTTGTCGGCAATGACATCTTTTGTTTCAGGATGAATAATTTTTTGAGCCGTGAAACGACCTAAAATACGTTCTGAAAGAGGTTCAATGACACTTCCATCTTTATCATTAATTAAATCGCTTACGGAAACACCTTGAATAGAACCACAGTCATGCTCTTTTACAATAATATCTTGTACGACTTCTACTAAACGACGAGTTAAGTATCCTGAGTCTGCCGTACGTAAAGCGGTATCAGCAGAACCTTTTCTTGAACCATGACTTGATAAGAAGAATTCAGATACGGTTAGTCCTTCTGAAAAGTTTGACATAACTGGAATTTCGATGGTAGATCCATCTGGTTTTGCCATTAATCCACGCATACCTGCTAATTGAGCAAAGTTTGAAATGGAACCACGCGCTCCAGAGTTCATCATCATAAATAATGGATTATCAAAATCATCTTTTGCAATTTCTTGTAATTCATTTTTAATTTTATCATTGGCTTTGGTCCAAATATCAATAACCGTATTGTAACGTTCTTCTTCGGTAATCATACCACGTTTAAATTGTTTATTGACTTTTTCTACTAAAGCTTTCGATTCTTCTATAACTTCTCCTTTTGTTTTAGATGGAATAATGTCGGCCGCCGAAACAGTGACACCGGCAATGGTTGAATACTTAAATCCTAAATCTTTTAATTTATCTAAGAATATAGAAGTTTCTGTTGTATGATAACGTTTAAATACTTGAGCGATGATTTTACTTAAGTCTTTTTTGATAAAAGGACTACTTAAAGGCATCTTTTTAATTTCTTCTGGAATATTTGTACCCATTTCAAGGAAGTATTTATTTGGTGTAATTCCTTCAATATTTTCTTTACTTGCCTCATTAATATATGGATAACTATCTGGTAAAATTTCATTAAAGATAATTTTTCCACAAGTCGTTACTAAATATTTACTTTGTTGTTCTTCGGTAAATAATTTATGTTTAAATGATCTTACAGGAAGAGCTATACGAGTATGAAGAGTGATTTCTTTTCTTTGATAAGCCATCAATACTTCATTTGGATCTTTGAAAACTTTACCTTCATGTTCTTCTCCTGCTTTTTCTTGAGTTAAATAACAGTTACCAAGAACCATATCTTGAGGTGGAGTTACAATAGGTTTTCCATCTTTTGGATTTAGTATGTTTTGAGCACCTAACATTAAAATTCTTGCTTCTGCTTTTGCTTCTTCAGAAAGTGGAACATGAACGGCCATTTGGTCTCCATCGAAATCGGCATTAAATCCTGTACAAACAAGAGGATGTAAACGAATGGCTTTTCCACCTACTAGTTTTGGTTCAAAAGCTTGAATACCTAATCTATGTAGAGTTGGTGCACGGTTTAATAAGACTGGATGTTCAGTAATGACATCTTCTACAATATCCCATACACAATCATCTTTTGCATCAATGAGTTTTTTAGCTCCTTTAATATTATGAGCAAGTCCACGTTCTACTAAGCCATGGATAACATGAGGTTTAAATAACTCTAAAGCCATATCTTTTGGAATACCACATTGATACATTTTTAAGTTAGGTCCTACTACGATAACACTACGACCGGAATAATCGACACGTTTTCCTAATAAGTTTTGACGGAATCGACCTTGTTTTCCTTTTAGCATAGAAGATAAACTTTTAAGTGGTCTATTTCCGGCTCCAGAAACACTTCTTCCACGTCTACCATTATCAAGTAAGCTATCTACGGCCTCTTGTAACATTCTTTTTTCATTTTGAACAATTATTGTTGGTGCGTTTAATTCTAATAATTTCTTTAAACGATTATTTCTATTAATAATACGACGGTATAAATCATTCAAATCACTTGTTGCAAAACGTCCACCATCTAATTGAATCATAGGTCTAATATCTGGTGGAATAACAGGAATAACATCCAAAATCATCCATTCTGGACGGTTTCCACTTTCTTGGAAAGCGACTAAACAATCAAGTCTTTTTACTAAACGAATTCTCTTTTGTCCTGTAGCGCCTTCTAATTCTTTTCTAAGTTCTTCTACTTCTTTATCAATATCTACTTCTTTTAATAATGTTTTAATGGCTTCAGCTCCCATTCCAACTTTGAAACTATTGCCATATTTTTCATAATAAGCACGATATTCTTTATCAGATAAAGTTTGTTTCTTTCCTAGTGGAACATTTCCTGGATCTAAGACTACATAACTTACAAAGTATAATACTTCTTCTAGATCTCTTGGACTCATGTCTAGGACAAGACCCATTTTAGATGGAACTCCTTTAAAAAACCAAATGTGAGAACAAGGAGAGGCAAGTTCAATATGTCCCATACGTTCACGACGAACCTTGGATTTTGTAACTTCCACTCCACATCGATCACAAACTACATTTTTATAACGAAGTCTTTTATATTTTCCACAAGAGCATTCATAATCTTTGGTAGGTCCAAAAATTTTCTCACAGAAAAGTCCATCTCTTTCAGGTTTTAAAGTACGATAGTTGATTGTTTCAGGTTTTTTTACTTCTCCATAAGACCAAGAACGAATTTGTTCTGGACTAGCTAGTCCAATTTTAATTCCTTTAAAATTATTTACTGCTATCATTCTTATTCAACCTCCCCTTCCACACTATCTAAATCAATATCTCCTGGAAATTCCAAATTATCTAATGAATCTTTTTCAAATTCATCTTCCTCTTCTTCTAAAGGTTCGCTTTCTAATGGTTCTTCTGGAATTGGAATTTCTTCTTTTGGTTCTCCATTTACATCGATTTCATCAATCTTGATTAAGTCTTCTTTATCTTCTTCGACTTCTATATCTTTTAAATCTAATAATTCATCTTTATTATTAATGATTTGAACATTTAATCCTAAAGCTTGGAATTCTTTAATTAATACTCTAAATGACTCTGGTACACCGGCTTGATTTACGGTTTTTCCTTTGACTAAGGCTTCGTATACTTTGACACGACCAATCACATCATCGGATTTAATTGTAAGAATTTCTTGTAATACATGAGCCGCACCATAAGCATAAAGAGCCCAAACTTCCATTTCTCCAAAACGTTGACCACCAAATTGAGCTTTTCCACCTAATGGTTGTTGAGTGACTAAGCTATAAGGTCCTGTAGCACGTGCATGTAATTTATCATCGACCATGTGATGAAGTTTTACCATGTACATAACTCCTACGTTTATTTTATGTTCAAAAGGTTCTCCGGTACGTCCATTAATTAATGTGACTTTACCATCTTCACTCATGCCCGCTTCTTTCATTTCTTCATGAATGTCTTCAATATTTGCTCCATCAAATACTGGAGTTGCATAATGAACACCTAATTTTTTACCAGCCATTCCTAAATGAACTTCTAGGATTTGACCGATATTCATACGAGATGGAACACCAAGTGGATTTAACATAACATCTACTGGAGTACCGTCTGGTAAGTATGGCATATCTTCTTCTGGTAAGACAAGAGATATAACACCTTTGTTACCATGACGTCCACTCATTTTATCTCCTACTTGAATTTTACGTTTTTGAATAATGTAAACACGAATAATTTTGAATACTCCGGCAGGAAGTTCATCACTATTATCTTTAGTATAAACTTTTACGTCATGAACAATCCCGGCAGCTCCATGCTCTACTCTTAAAGAAGTATCTCTTACTTCACGAGTTTTTTCACCAAATATGGCATGTAATAATTTTTCTTCACTTGTTAATTCTTGAACTCCTTTTGGTGTGACTTTACCAACTAGAATGTCGCCTTCTTTGACTTCGGTACCAATTCTTACAATACCATCGGCATCTAAGTTCTTACGTGCCTCTTCTCCAACATTTGGAATATCTCTTGTAATTTCTTCTGGTCCTAATTTGGTATCACGACATTCCATTTCATACATTTCAATATGTAAAGAAGTATACACATCATCTTTTACTAAACGTTCATTTAAAATAACGGCATCTTCATAGTTAAATCCATTATAAGTCATGAACGCTACGGTCATATTTTTACCTAAAGCAAGTTCTCCTTGATCAGTACTTGGACCATCGGCAATAACTTGACCCATTTTTATTTTATCTCCTTTATGAACTAAAGGAATATGATTCGTACAAGATGCGGCATTGTTTCCTTCAAAATTAGCGAGGTGATATACATCTTGTCCTTTGGCATTTTTAACAATAATTTTTTTAGCATCGGCATATTCTACTACACCATCTGCTTTTGCAACAACAGTACTTCCTGAATATTTTGCTGCGACACATTCAACACCTGTACCTACAATAGGTGCCTCACTCTTTAATAAAGGTACGGCTTGACGTTGCATGTTAGAACCCATTAATGTTCGGTTTGCATCGTCATAATTTAAGAATGGAATACAACTTGTTGTAATAGATACAACTTGACTAGGAGATACATCGACAAAGTTTACTTTATCTTTTGATACCATGACATTATCTCCATTATAACGAACAATAACTTCATCGTCTAAAATTTCATTATGGTCTCCTAATGCAATATTTGCTTCAGAAATGTAATAATCGGTTTCTTCATCGGCCGTCATATAACGAACATCGTCTAAATCTACAACTCCATTATTTACTTTACGGTAAGGAGTCATAATAAAGCCATATTCATTTACTTTCGCATAACCGGCTAATGAAGTAATTAATCCAATGTTTTGTCCTTCTGGACTTTCTACTGGGCAAATTCTTCCATAGTGGCTTGCATTTACGTCACGAACGTCCATGCCGGCACGATCTCTTGAAAGTCCACCAGGTCCTAAGCTTGATAAACGACGTTTATCAGTTAATTCGGCAATAGGGTTTATTTGGTCCATAAATTTTGATAATTGAGAAGAACCAAAGAATTCTTTTAATACGGCCGTCACAGGACGAATATTAATTAATGATTTAGGAGTAATATCTGTGGTTTCTTGAGTCGTCATTCTTTCACGGATGACTCTTTCCATACGAGCCATACCAACACGGAATTGATTTTCAATTAATTCTCCTACTTGACGAACGCGACGATTTCCTAAATTATCAATTTCATCGGTATTTCCAATTCCAATGTGTAAATTTAAGTAATAATTTACTGCCGCATAGATATCTGGAATCGTTAAACGTTTTTCATCAACACTTTGATCCACTCCAATAATAGATACCACTTTATCTTGATTCGTTTTATCATAAACTTTAATTTCTTGAATTTGATCATATTGATCTAATTCTTCATGAATTAATACTTTATGAAGTCCAAATCCATTTTGAAGGGCAGGTTTGATACTTTCTAAAACTTCTTTTGTAACTAAAGTTCCTTTTTTGGCAACTACTTTTTTATTTTCATCTTTAATGTCTTCTGCAAGTGTACAACCTACAAGGCGATCACATACATTTAATTTCTTATTAAATTTATAACGACCTACTTTTGCTAAATCATAACGGAAATGATCAAAGAAACGTGTGATTAATTGGTTCTTTGCAGAATCTAATGTAGCAGGTTCTCCAGGTCTTAATTTTTCGAAAATATCGATTAATGCTTCATCTGTATTTTTGGTGCTATCTTTTTCTAAAGTATTTGTTAAATAATCACTTTCTCCAAAGACACTTATGATATCTTCATTACTAGATAAACCTAAAGCTCTTAAGAATGTTGTCACAGGGACTTTTCTAGTACGGTCAATACGTACATAAATCACATCTCTGGCATCGGTTTCAAATTCTAACCAAGTTCCTTTATTAGGAATCATTTCACCTGTTATAATACGACGTCCATTTTTATCAATTTCACGCTTAAAATATACGCTTGGACTACGTACTAATTGAGATACAATAACACGTTCTGCTCCATTAATAATAAATGTACCAGACTCGGTCATCAAAGGCATGTCTCCTAAGAATATTTCTTGTTCTTTGACTTCTCCTGTTTCATGAATAAAAACACGTGCTTGAACCTTTAAAGGTGCAGCATAGTTTACCATTCTTTCTTTGGATTCTTTTACGGAATATCTTGGTGTTTCTAATGAATAATCACCAAAATCAATGGTTACGTTTCCCGTAAAACTTTCCACAGGAAATAATTCCTCAAAAACTTCTTTAATTCCAGTTTCTAAGAAATCTTGATAACTTTTCTTTTGAATCTCTAAAAGATCCGAAAGTTCCATCGTATTTTTGCTTTTTGAAAAGCTTCTTCTTGTTCTGTAATCTCCACATTTTTTTAGTTTATAAGCCACAATCTCACCCCATCTAAATATTTTTTTTGGAAACACTTCATTGCTAAAAAAACTAACACGTCACCAATTTATAATTGTACACACTTTTTTAAGTTGTGTCAATCTTTTTTGCACACATTATATAAAAACCTTTCTCTTTTTCTATAATTTCGACTTTATAAGTCGTTTCCAAACTTTTTATGATACTTTTTGCTCCTTGATCTTTTCGAATCACAAACCATAACAATCCTTCATTTTTTAAATGTTTATAAGCTCCTTGTAAAATGCGAAGAACCACTTCTTTTCCGGCTCTTATTGGAGGGTTTGTTACAACGAGGTCATATGTATCTGAGACTTTTTCATAAGCATCACTTATAAAACATTCTCCATTTACTTTATTTTCTTTTCTATTTTTCTCACAAAGATGCAAAGCTCTTTTATTGACATCGACCATGGTTACTACACTATCTAATTCTTTTCCTAAAACAATTCCTAAAAAACCATAACCGCATCCTACATCTAAAATCTTAATATTTTTTCTTTTTTCATTTTTTAATATGGTTTCTAATAAGACTTTACTTCCATAATCAATCCGATTTTTGGAAAAAACTCCTAAATCACTAGAAAAAGTGAAAACATGTCCATTGTTTTCATAAGTGATGACTCTCATTTTACTTTCTAAATTTGCATTATTTGTGAAGTAATGTTCCAAAAAATCACCCTTCATTTCTTTACTCGTACTGAATTGGTATGAGAATATTTTACTATATAGAAAATTATTTGTAAAGCAAAAAATGTAGGTATATGGACTATAGACAAGAGATTGACACATAGAAAAAAATTTATTTTGATAGCTAAAAAATAGTCATGCTTAATTCTCTTATCAAGAAAAATATTTCTTTCTATTTCTTATACTTTTTCTTAATTTCAATAATTTTATCTTTTAAAACTTCCTTTAAAAGTTTTTTCATTACATGATGTGGCCAATCTCCAAGATTCGGATATGGAATATAAATACAATTTTCATCTTCAACTAAAACGGCAAGTAACAAAAAATTATTAAAATATTCTTCCGTTCTATCCATTAAATATTTCCAAAATTCTTCATTCATTTTAGGAATTTTTAAAAGAATAATAGTTTGAGTAGGACATTTTGGAATTTTATATTTTTTTACATACTGTCTCTTTTCTACAAGATATTTTTTAGTAGCTTTTGAAACTTCTTCTAAAGAACAAAAAATTACAACATCTATAACATATTTCGCATTATATCTTATATCTTTTTTTTGTCTATGATATACTTGAAAATCTAGTTCTTGTGTAATTTCAAAATTTCTTAATAAGAGTTCTTTATTTAGCAAAGAACTTATATTTGAATCTTTTAATATTATCTTATAAGGTTTTTTTGGTTTATCAATATAGGTAGTAATCTTTTTTTCGTAAACACCCATAAAATAGATCGACAGGAAGAAGAAAAATCCGTCAATAACTACTAAAGATGCAAACACAGATTCATCGAACGGTTCCTTTCTCACAAACTCTAGTACTAATAAAAGAACCCCTATAAAGATTAAGATTAAACCAAAAATACTTGTAGTTTTAAAGCTATATACAAAAAAATTATATGGGTTATATTTTTTTGCTTTTAATTTTTTCTTCAATGATATCTCACCTCATCTTTATTAATTAAATTTATACACTTAACTTTCCCTTGAGATTATTTAGGTTGAGAAATATAAAACATTATTTTTTCACTTTTTCATATATAAAATTTCATCGAAATATTTCTTAATTCTTAAAAGTTGTTCTTGTGTATCATTTTTTTGCATTTTCATTATATTACTTTTTTGACAAAATAAAAAGACCATTTTTAAAATCTTGCGACTTTGTCAAACAGTCTGAAAGGAAACTTACAATTCCTTTATTTTCTAAAATATAAGAATAAACCGTACACAAATGGAATCACCACGATTGGAATAGCAAAGTAAGTCCACCAAGGTAAATATTCTTCTTTATCTTCTAAAGAAGTTGTTTCTTCTTGAGTTTTATCTTCTATTTTTTTCGTCGTTTCTTTCTTTTGTGTTTTTTGATCTTTAGATGTAGTTGATTCATCTTCGGATTGTTTAATAGATTCTTCTTCTTTTTCTGTCTCAGTATCTTTTTCTATATTCGTTTCATTTGTGAAAGAATTTTTGCTTTCTAAACTTTTTTCATTCGAAGTGACATTTTCATTAGATGCTCTTTCATTCGATGAACTCTCTACAAATGAATCATTTACTACTGAAGAATCTTGATGAGTTTCTACTTCATTTTCATTTTTATCTATAAATAGTTGATTTTGAGTTTCTTCTTTCTCTTTATTTTCGTTTTCTTTGGAAGAATCTACATTTTCTTTAGGAGTTTCTATTTCTTCTTTTGGTAACTCTTTTGTTGTATCTTCAAAAAGATTTATCATACTTCCTGAAACCCATCCACCTTTGGATTCTTTTACTTCAAATTTTACAAATTTAACATATTGAGAATCTTCTAATTCAACGGATTTTAATTGATGATTGTAATCCCAATTGGTATGTTCTACTAAGGTATTCCATGTTTTTCCATCCACACTTCCTAAAATGGTCACATCTTTAATAATTCCGTTTTCACCTGATAATCTAGGTAAGTACTCTATTTTTGATAAATAAGCTCCGTTTTGAATTTCAAGGGTAATATATTTTTCTTTATCATTAGATGCCGTATAATCGGAATGCCACATCGTATATTTATTTCCATCTATGATTTTTGTAGCCTCTTCTCCACCATGCTCCGTACTGCGCGCGGTTACACTCAATCTATCAATGGTGATATATTTTTGTTTTTCGTTTACCTCATCTTCATTAAATTTTAAGGTAACGGATTCTCCTGGTAAATAATTTTGATATTTATGATAACGAACATAGACTGTTTCGTTGGAATTAAATATAGGTGTTCCCTCACTAAAAGGTTTCCAATTGATTTGATCTACGGTCCATTCCATATTAGAAGTATCACCCATAATTTTATTTTCTAAATCATTTACATAAAGATTTTTAGGTGTTGAGGCCTTTAAAATATCTATGACATGCATATTTTTCTTATCATTACTTGAGCCGATAATATGAATATAGATATCGTCTGTTTCATTTAATTGGTTTAATTCCTCTTCTGTTAAAGGAACGATGGTACTTCCATCCACAACTTCTCTCCAAGTTTTTTCATTATCTAAGCTAAAACGGAAAGGAGAATGATTCTCGGCAAAAGTCCCTTGTAAAACGATGGAATTTTTATTCTCTCCATCAAATGAGAAAGTCGCGACTTCTAGTGATTTTGTATTTCCTAAAATATAATCTGCCATTTCTTTAATGACATTATAATTTGGATGATAAGCCGTTTTTAACGTGCTTGCCTCATTACTTACTTCTTGTAAAGCATCTTTTACTAAATTATTATATTGAATTTTATCGATATCCAAAATATGAGATTCGATTAATTTTAATAAATCGTTCATAGCAAGAGGATAATTTTTCATGTTTTCCACAATCTCTTCTGCTAATTCCAAGTAATCTTTTCCTGTTTTGGCTTTATTCTCATTATAAGTATCTACTAAACCTTTCCAAGCATCTAAATGAAAGGATTGTTCTTTTAATGCCTTACGGTAAATACTTTCTAAAGTGGCATAGTCTTCCTTATATAAATCGGTAGTAAGTAAAATCATCATGGCATCTTCATAGTTTTCAAAATCATTGAAAGCATCTTGAATTAAAATGATGTAACTTACATTATAGTAACTATGCCATCCATTTGCTTTGGAACCCCAGTTTAATGGGAAACGTTCTCCTTTTTCAGATTGATACCAAGGAGAAACTGAGTTCCCAATCCCCCAAGTTGTAATAAATTTTCCGGTGCTCTCGTCCTTTACTTTACTTGGGCTTAGGTAAGCCGCATGTCCTGGTTGTCCTATCACGGCAGTAGGATACCCATAAGACGCGAGTAAATTGGCACCTGTTTTTGCAAGTGAACCACAAACCCCATCTTCTTCAAATACGACCCATAGTCTTGGAATATTGGAAGAATGCGAATTTACGTTAAATTCATCTAAATGATATTTTTGATCACAACTCATAGATCTAGAGTATCCTTCAAAAAATTTATTTTTGTTATCTGTCGCACATAAAGAGTTTAATTCATAATAGCCTTCGTCATAATAATTCCATGCCATTTTATAATCATATGCAATGTAAGTATATGGATTTAAGTACCCATCTTTATTAGGGTATACTGTTTTTCCATTTTTGGTCTCGGTTGAAAACCAGTTTAACCATGTAATTTCATCGTCACTTAATTGGTTATCTACTACCCATCTTAATTCCTCAACACTTAAAGAATCCACAACTTCCGTATTTAATTTTTGATTTTGATATAAGTCTTTTAACACTTCATAACGTCTTAATGGATCTGAACATACTTTAGAATTGTTTTTTCCACTTACCCAAAAGCAAACTGGATTAGAGTGAGTAAGGGAAATAGCTATCATAAGTTTTTGATAAATAGGAGTGTTGATATCTTCTTTATGAGCATGGTATAAATCGGTAAGAATTTTTAAAGAACTAATATAGTTTCCAAGTGGTTTTCCACCTGTGGTATACATTTTTAATATTTCTTTATTTTTAAATAACCATTCTAATGTTTCTTTTGTTTCTACTTCTCCTGATGCATAAACTTGTAAGATTTCATATCCTACATTTTTGACCAAATTTCTTTGTAATAAAGCTAATGATAAAGTTTCATCACTTATAATTTCTTCTACTGAATGATTTTTTAACATCTCATCATAATCATTTAATTCTTTAATAAAATCTACATTTGAAATTTCTTCTACATATCCTTCTTTAATTAATTTTGCATTGCCATAAATTGAGTGGTCAGAAGTTGCAACTCCATTGGTATTCGCCTCTAATTTTAAATATTTTACGTTTTCTAGTGGAATACTTATAAACTCTGATTCTGAATTTCCTAAAAAAGCATCGGTTGATTTTACAACGGTCCAATCTTCTCCGTTTTGAGAAGTCGAAATTTTAAATTTTACATTCCCGGCATCATTTCTTGATGCATCGACTCCAATATAAGAAGTAAAATAATCATAAGAATATTTAGACACATCATAAATTAAAGTAGAATTTGCATGAGCAAAAACTCCTTTTAAAAAGTAAGTACGTTTTCCATCTTTTATTAAAGATAATAATTCACCATCCGAATTTTTATCTAAGGTAATACTTCCCCATCCGGCAGAAGAACCTTCTTCATAATTGATATCTGATAAATAGATAAATTGCTCTTTGTTATAAGCAAGTTCTAATCTTGTATTTTCAAATATGGAATCTGACTTTACATTTGATACACTATATAAAGTGCCAATTAAAATCACGATAAAAACAATACAAATTAGTATTTTTTGAACATTTCTTTTCTTTTCATTTAACATACAACTCTCCCCTTTTTCTTGTAAAGAATTATATCATAAATAAAAGAAAATGTAAAGATGTGTCTTTGAAATGTAAATATAGGTTGTCTTTTTCCTGTGTCAATATTTGTAAAAACTTAAAATTTTGTTTTTTTAAATTCATTAAAAAAATCTGGATTTTATTCTCCAGATTCTCCATGGTTTTCTAATTTTACTAAAACTTCTCTTGGTTTCGAACCATTTTGAGGTCCCACAATTCCTCGTTCTTCTAATAAGTCCATCATTCGAGCCGCCCGGGTATACCCAAAACGGAATCTTCTTTGGATTAAGGATGCACTGATACGACCTGTAGCAATGGCAAATTCAACAACTTCTTGATACATTTCATCATCTGGATTATCCGTTCCCGCGGCCCCCGAAGTCGAAGTCTCATGAGTCGTGATATTCATACTTTCATCATAATTTGCTTTTTGTTGTTTACAAACATGGTCAATTAAACGACGAATTTCATCATCTGAGATATAACATCCTTGAATACGAACTGGGGTATTCTCTCCCATTGGTAAGAAAAGCATATCTCCTTTTCCAAGTAATTTTTCGGCTCCTCCACAGTCTAAAATAGTTCGTGAATCAATTTGAGATGCAACTGAGAAAGCAATTCGTGATGGAATGTTTGTTTTAATAACACCGGTGATAACATCGGTACTTGGTCTTTGAGTCGCGACGATTAGATGTATTCCTGCAGCACGAGCAAGTTGAGTAATTCTCATAATGGAGTCTTCCACTTCTTTTCTTGCCACGATCATTAAATCGGCCATTTCATCTACAATAACTACTAAGTAATGCATTTTTTCTTCTGGTGTCTCAGGATGACGTTTATTTTCTTCTTCGATTTTTTTATTGTAATCTCCAATATTTTTGACTCCTTTGTCGGCTAACACGTGGTAACGACGGTCCATTTCAATCACGACTTTTTGTAATGTCGCGCTTGCTTTTTTAGGGTCTACTACGACAGGACAAAGTAAGTGAGGGATTCCATTATAATTGGATAATTCTACTTGTTTTGGATCGACTAAAACTAATTTTACTTCATCAGGACGGTAACGCATTAAAATCGATGCAATAATACTATTCACACAGACTGATTTTCCTGAACCTGTAGAACCGGCAATTAACAAATGGGGCATTTTAGTTAAATCACAACTTCTTGGCGTTCCCATAATATCTTTTCCTAATGCGACTTGGATTCCACTTGTTTTTTCTAAAATTTCTTTACTTGCTAAAATTTCTTTTATTTTCACGGCCGCGGTTGTTTGATTTGGAATTTCAATTCCAATGGTGCTTTTTCCTGGAATCGGAGCCTCAATACGGACATCTCTCGCGGCAAGAGCTAAGGCAATTTCTTTATTAATTGTTACAATTCGACTGACTTTGGTTCCACTTGGCACGACGACTTCAAACTGAGTGACGGTAGGTCCCATATGAATATCTACTACTTTTCCAGTAATTTGAAAATCGTTTAAAACTCTCTCTAGATTTTGTTTATTATTAATTAAAAATTGATTTGAATTGGTTTTCTTACTTTGAACCGGATTATCTAAAATTCTCATATCTGGTAATTTATAATTTGGATTATTGACAGAAGATGAAGTTTCTGCTTGAACAGGTGTGCTTTCCTCTTTTGGTGGTTCACTCATTTGTTTTAATTCTTCCATGCTATTAATTACGATAGCTTTACTAGGTGGTTCTTCTTCCATGAGACGTTTTTCAAGTGCTTTTTCTCTTTTTGTGACTTCGTCTTCTTCCTCTTCTTCATCGTCATCCTCTTCTGTTAATTCTTTTACACGACGGATTTTCTTCCAAACGTTAACACATAAAGTAGAAAGATTTACATTAAAGAGTAAAACAATTCCAAAAATCGAAACAAAAACCAAAACAATATAAGTTCCATTTAATCCAAATAATGCATCCGTTAAAAAAGCAAAAACAGAACCAATGACTCCACCACCAATGACAATCGATGTTTGTCCGGAGCTAGATAAAGCCGAATGAGCTCCGATAGACGCGACGCGTTCCATATAGTTTTTCATAGTGGCCTCAAAAATATCTGATGCTTTCTCGGCATTTTCAATAAATGTTAAGTGACTTAAAACTAAAACCACTATTAAAAGTAAATAAAATCCAATATATTTTTGAGAAAAAAAGTTTGGTAATTTTCTTTTGATTAACATATAAAAACCTAAGAATAATACAAAGATAAGTATTAATGGCCACCATTCCCCTGTTAAGAACATGGCAAATTTTTTAATTAAAGCACCTACTGGTCCAAAACCAAAGCCAATTAGCCCGATTAAAATCAAAATTAAACCTGTAAGTTCCACACTGAAACCATTTTTTTTGGTATTTTCACTTGATTTTTTCTTCTTTGCCATACTCATTCACCATTATCATTATATCGAAAGAAAAAAAAAGTGTCAAAGGTTCGAGACACTATTTGACACAAATTTATTTTTTTGTTTCTTTTTTAATTTTTTCTTTAATCTTTTTTAAATCTTTTTCTTCTTCTTGTTTCTTTCCGGCAAAGATTTTAAATAAAAGAATCGGGTGCATTATAAAATCAATAGAATCGGCTTTATCTACTAATGTTAAGATCCATGCTTCTTTACTTCTTGGAACCCTTTTGTTTACGGGAAACATGTGAGTAGTCATGATTTCTTCTACTTTTGGTGTTACCACTTCGGTTCCAAATACTTTTTTAGCATTCTTCACGGCATCCTTTGCGTGAGTAAATGCATGTTTTTCTAAAAATTTCTTTTTCTCTGGATTATATTGCCATGGTTTCTCATAAAAATCATGTAAAATAGCCGCGGTGGTTAAACTTTTATAATCTAAATGAATGTTTTTTCCAATTCGGTAACAGTCAAAAGAGACTCTTAATACATGATCATAAACAGATTCATGAATGTGATGTTCATAAGTTTTTCGACGAACCATTTCAGAATTTTTTAAAATAGGTTCTAAAAAATGATAAAATTCTTGATATTCTTCTTCTTTTTCTTTTGGATTTCGATAAAAATGTCCATTATATAAGTAACATAAAAAGGTAATAATTTGCCAAAATAAAGTGAAATATACAAATAGGAAAACAGGAATATGAGAATTTAAAAATCCTATAAATCCAATGATAATGGTTATAAAAAGAAACCAGGTTTTTACTCTTCCTATAAATAAAGATCCTAAAGCGCCTTTTTTTAAATAAAAATAAGAATTTAAAAGTGCGATCATGAACTCTAAAATTAGTATTGGAAGAAACAAAGAATTTTTTATTACTAAAATAATTAATAATCCAAAAGCTAAAGTTTTGTCGGCGAGCATATCCAATTTAGCGCCTAGTTTACTTGTTACTTTCCATTTTCTTGCCAAAAACCCATCAACCCAATCAGTTAACGCGATGAGGGCCCCTAGAATGATTAAAGTGATAAATTGATTCGTCAATCCTAAATAAACAAGAACAAATGTCGCGATTAAACGAATGCTTGTAATGAGATTCGGAATATATTTTTTAACATTTTTCATAACATACGACTCCTACTTCTTCTAGTGTACCATAAAAAAACAAGAAAAAAAATGTTTTTTTTCTTGATTCGACATCTTATAAATATTTCTTTAAATCATCTAATTTACGATGTTCAAATTCAATTAAATTTTTAATAATAGGTACAATTTTTTCATCTTTTCCTTCATAATGATTTAATAATTCTTCTAATTGAATTAATCCTTTATTAGTTCCTTCCATCATCATTTTTGCTATATGAGAATCGCTTTTATCGATAAGCATTTTCATATTCACCATCATATCACTTTCCATTTGAATCATCGGTTTTAGTTCTTCATCTTTGACATGATACTTTTTACATAAAGGTTTTAAAGAATGTTTAATACTATCGTATTGTTTTTTTTCTTTTAAAATTTCTTCTAGTAGTTCATTCGATTTAATTTTGTCTTTCACACTTTCAATTCCAACAAGTCCCATTTCTACATTTTGATGTAATTTAATTAAGACTTCTCTTTCTTCCATTTCTATCACCCTTTTTAGTATGGGTGTTTTTTTCTTTTTTATACATACAAAAAAGTGTATTTCTACACTTCTTGTACAACGGCAATAATCATTGGTTTACTTTCGGTTTGTTCATATAAATAATTACTTAATTCAGAACGAATTTCGGTTTTAATTTTATTATAATCGACAATTCCATTGATGATATTTCTTTTAATGATTTCCTCACTTATATTTTTCATGCCATAGATAATGTCTTTTGAATCTTTCACATAGATAAATCCTTTCGTTGTTACTTCTGGACCTACTAGTAAAACTTTGTCTTTTCGACTTAAAGTCGCGCTTATCAAAACAATTCCATTATCACTTAACATTTCTCGATCTTTAATGACTAATTCTCCGATGTCATCACTACTTTTCCCATCAATTAAAGATTCTTTGACTTTGATGTGTTCGAATGTTTCTTTGGCCACTCCATCTTCGAATTCAACAACATCTCCATTTTGTTTTAGGAAAATATTTTCTGGTGGAATGCCTAAGTCACTTGCTAAGTTAGCATTGTTCACCATATAACGATATTCTCCTTTCACAGGCATATAATATTTTGGATTCATTAATTTAATCATAAGCATTAAATCTTCTTTTGATGCATGATGTAAAATATTTTTTGTCTTTGGTAAAGAGATGATTTTACAACCTGCCATTGCTAAATCGTTTTCTAATTTTACTAATGTTTTTTCATTCGCATCGTATCTTGGCTCGGCAAAAACAACGGCATCTCCTTCTCTTAATGTAATAAATTTATCATAGCCATTTACAATTTTATTAATGGATGCATAAGCATTTGATTTATCATCACAAATAAGAAGAATAGAGTCTTTGTCTTCAATGTTGGTTAAATCTCCAATTAAGTCACTTCGATATTCTAAATAACCATAATCATGGGCAAATCGAATAAAATTTTGTAATTTCTTTCCCATAATGACTACTTTTCGATGGGTGTTTTTAGCTCCTTCAAAAATATCTTGGATGGTATATAAATGAGTAGGAAGGACACTAAAAAGGATCCGATTTTCATACTTATTAATAATATCTCCAAAGAATGTAGACAAACGGTGAGTAGGAGAAGTATGACCACTTCTTTCTGAAAAAACTGATTCGCTTAAAAGACATAGCACTCCTTGTTTTCCAACATAGGCAATTTTACCTAAATCCATATCATATTTTTCTCTCATAAGTGGATCAATAATGAAGTCTCCTGTGTAACATATCGCTCCATGGGACGTATTCATACAATACATCACAGAACCTGGCACACTGTGACTTACTGGCATTGGGAAAATAGAAATATTCCCAAAATCTAATTTACGATTAGGTTCTATTTCAACAATATTCTCCTCTTTCACTCCTAAATCCATCAATACAAATTTTGTATAATGAGTGGCATAAAACTTAATTCCTGGAATGGTACGTGCCAAATCGGCCGCGGCTCCCATATTTTCATAATGACCATGAGTAACAAATACTCCTTTGATTCGATTTTTATTTTTAATTAAATATTCATAATCTGGAATGATATAATCAATTCCATACATAAATCCATCGGCATATTTTAGTCCACAGTCAAAAACAAAAATGTCTTCGTTTACTTCGATGATATAGGTATTTTTTCCCATTTCATCTAAGCCACCCAAACTAAAAATTCTAATTTTTTCCATAATGCTCTCCTAACTATTTCTTTAAATGATTTCTTCAAATAGAAATATAAAATAAAGAATTTTTGTACGAGAACATTATATCAAATAATTTATCGTTTGTAAATTATGAACGCGATTCGCTTATTAATTCTTCGAGTGGTAAAACTTTTAGTCCTTGAAAATAAATTTGATTCAATAGAATTTTCACGTTGTTTATTTCTAAATTTGAATCCAGATACAAAATTGAACCGGATGAAATACTTCGATATGTACTTACAAAATTACTATTTGAAACAGATAAAGTTTCTGTAAACATTATTTTCTTTTCTTTTTTGCAAAAGTCTTCTTTCATCTTATTGACATAACAAAATAAAGAGGAATTTTTTTTGGACTTTAGTATATTTTCTACTTCATGATAATTTTTTAAATCGGCATTGATTTTGGATCCATAGGCATAGACATTGGATGCGTTTTCTTTTGTGACTAACATTGTATAGGAAACTCCCATCTCGTCAAAATAATAAGCAAGCCTATCTTGATCAATTAGAAAACTAATTCCTTGTTTATAACCATTTGCTTTATTTACTATTTTATCTAAGTTGTCATTTAAAGAAACATCTGGTTTAACTTCATCATAAACTAATTTGCTTTCTGAATAAAATCCTAAAGATTTCATTTTTTCAAAACTTTTATCTACGTTTACAATCACTCCTGTTAATCCAGGTACAATGTTGTTTTGATTAATCACGGCATTCACAGAATCCACTTTTTTATCATCAGTCGATGCAAGAATGGATGCGTAAATGGGATCTTTACTTCGCATAAATTTAGCAATTTTATCCGTATAATAAAAACTAAAACATAATAAAGCGATTAAACCAAAGATTTTAAAATACTTATTCATATTTGTTTCACCTAGTTTCATTTTATGAAGAAAAGAAAAAATTAATCTTCTTTTTCTTCATTTTCTTTCGCGTGATAACTTGAAACAAAAGCGATGGTCTCGGCATTGACTTCTGTAATGTATTTTTTCTCGCCTGGTGTATTTTCATAATTTCGGACTTGAATGCGACCTCTTATGCACACGATATCACCTTTTTTACAGTATTCTGTTGCTCTTTCGGCAATTCCATTCCATAAAACACATCGAATAAAATCTGTTTCATAAATACCGTCTTGATTTTTATACGTTCTTGGCACGGCCAAATTAACTACTAATCTCGAAACGCCATTTTCCGTTTTTATCATTTCTGGATCCCCTGTTAATCTTCCGACTAATATAACGTGATTCATGACTTTTCCTCCTTTCAATTTGGCTATTCTACAACACGAAATGGAAGAAATTTGTCGAACGGTGTCGAATGGTATTCATTTTTATAATTTTTTCACAAAAAAAAGAAGATTTTGTTCTTCTTTAGACGGTTTCTTTCAATAAACGGTTTAATTCTACGGCATATTCCATAGGAAGTTCTTTTTTAAAATCTTCAACAAATCCTAAAATAAATAATTCTTTGGATTCTTGTTCACTTAATCCTTTTGATTCTAAATAAAAGAGTTTTTCTTCATTTACTTTTGAAACTGTAGCTTCATGTTCAATTTGACTACTTTTATTTTCGACAATATTTTTTGGAAATGTATCACTTTTACTTATTCCATCCATTAAAATCGTATCACATTTCACAGTCGCGGTGGAATCATTTGCCGTTTTTGTAATTCTTGTGGTTCCTCGATAGTTCGCAACTCCACCACTCTCGGCAATACTTTTGTTTACAATATTACTTTTGGTGTATTTTCCAAGATGAATCATTTTAGCCCCGGCATCTAAAACTTGGCCATTTTTAGCATAAGCAATAGAAATACAATTTCCACTGGAATAATCTCCTTTTAAGATAACCGATGGATATTTCATTGTCACTTTACTTCCTACGTTTCCATCTACCCATTCCATTTTTCCATACTCTTCTACTATTGCCCGTTTTGTCACCAAGTTATAAACATCATTGCTCCAATTTTGAATCGTACTATAACGGCATTTGGCATTTTTTCCAACAAATATTTCTACCACTCCTGCATGTAAACTACTTTTTGAATAACTTCTTGCCGTACATCCTTCAATATATGAAAGTTCAGAATTTTCATCCACGATAATGATCGTTCTTTCAAATTGACCTAAACTTTCTGTATCAATTCGAAAATAACTTTGTAAAGGTCGATCTAACTTTGTATTAGGTGGAATGTAGATAAAAGACCCTCCGCTCCAAAGAGCTCCATTTAAAGCCGTATATTTATTTTCTTTATAATCTACTAAAGTATTAAAATATTTTTGAAAGAGTTCTGGATATTTTTGTAAAGCTTCATCTGTACTACAAAAGATAATATCTTTTTCGGTTTTATTTTTATGATAAATAACTTCACTTTCTAATTGATTAGAGACTCCATCTAAATATTTTTCTTCGGCATCCACCACTCCTAATTTACAAAATGTTTGATACGTATTTTTAGAAACTTCTTTCCAATCTTTTTTTAAATCTTCTGTTTTTTTATAATATAAAAAATCATCAAAAGAAAATTCTAAACTAGGTCCAAAATTGGGATTTTCTGATTTTAAAAATTCAGAATAAGATTTTAAACGAAAGTTTTTCATCCAGTCAGGTTCATGCTTTTTCTCTGATAATTCAATTATAAATTGTTCATTTAATTTCTGTTTCATAAACATCACAAACATATTATATATGGTTTAAAAAAGATTGTAAAGAGTCCTTAAATTTTTTATTTCCATTTCTTAATTCTAATAGTAAATGAAATTTTCATATATCTAGTTTCATTTACTATTAGAATACTTATTTTATTTACTA
>CANQRJ010000004.1 GCA_947626215.1 uncultured Bacilli bacterium | reverse complement strand
TTAACAGAAGAAGAATTAAAAATTTTAAATAATTTAGTATCAGGGTACTTTGATTTTGCTGAAATTCAAGCAATTAGACATAAACAAATGTATATGGAAGATTATATAAAAGAACTTGATTCTATTTTGTCCACTATAGGAGGAAAGACATTAACTGGTGCAGGTACTATAAGTCATGATGAAGCAATAAAAAAAGCAAAAAGTGAATATAGAAAGTATCAAGTAAAAGAAATTAGCCCTGTGGAAAAAGCGTATTTAGAGACAATAAAAGACATTAGTAAAAAAATTGATAATAAAAAGAGTTAACAAAATATTTGCTAAGTCTTTTTTTATTTATAAATAATAATGATCAAAAAGAAAGGAAACGTGATATAGTAAATATTTAAACTTATAATACAATAACATGATATAATAAATATATATAAAGGAAAAAATATGGATAAAGATTATAAGATAATAAAAGAAAAATTAAATGAAAATAAGAATAAAAGAGTATTAATTTTAGGAACTATTGGTATTGATTTTCAAACATTAATGAAAAAACTTAATGTAGGAAAATGGTATGAAAAAGTATTGGATGATTTACTGATCGAAAATTATGGATACATTGCTCCAAAATATATTCCTGATAACGAAAAAAAGAGACTAGAAGATTCAATTGAAATTGAAAAAGGAGTTCCTTTATTTAGTCACAAAATGATAGATAGTGATCTTATTCTTTTTATATATGTTGATCCTAAAATTCTAAGAATTCTTTGCACGCGCGAAAAAGTGTCCTATCAAGAAGCTTTAAGTTTGCAAAACAAGTTGAAAAGTCAAGTAAATCAGGCAACTTGCCAAGTGGTAAATATAAAACCCTATTCCCATTCTTTAGATATAGAAAAAGTTGGTAGAAATGTTTATATTTATGATGATAAAAATAATGATTTAACAGATCGAAAAATTTTGAAAGAATATTATAATGATGAAAATATAGACTTTTATTTTCGTTTTCCCTATATTAAGAAAGTTAATCATATGGATGATTTAAAAAGGAAACAAGGATTTTTATTAATTATTAATGAAAAATATTTAAAAGCATCTAACTATATAGAAATAGATAAGCGTTATCGAAATTTTTTTAAACGATTTAATTTAGTGTATGTTATTACCAAAAATAAGTTGAAAAAAGATTTATTTCATTTACGGTATTCAAATATATATTTTGTAAATGAGAATTTTTTTGATGATGATGTTTTACAAGAACTTTATTTTAATTATCTCTTAAATACAAAAAATATTAAATTTTCAAAAAAGAAATTGTTGTTATTAAAAAAAATGAATAATTATTTAAAAAATAAAAAAACAATTAAGACAAATGAATTAGCAAATACTTTTAAAATGAATTCACGCAAAGTGGAACGTTATATGAACGATTCGAATAAGATATATAAAAATATTGGTTATGATTATGTGAAAAATGAGTGGTATATTATCAAATAATGCAATGACCAAAACTTAATAAAATAACGAAAAAATAAAGAAACGACACAAATAAAAAGTGTCTTTTAATATTTGCCTAAAAAAGCTATGATACAATGATTGTGCAATGAAAGAAAGGAAGGAGATTTTAATTTTATGGAAGATTTTGTTGCCACTAAGGGAGTCAAAAAAATAGTGGACTCAAAAGATAATATCATTGATCAATTAAAAGAATTGCAGAATCATTCTTATATGAAAGGAGTAAGACGTTTTATTGACAGAGTCATACAAGGAAATATAGGACGTAAGGATGATGCAAATTCGAAGTATATTTTATACTGTGTTGTGAAGTATTATTATGGGTTAGATGTTGTGAAGGAAGAAAAATTACATTTTTCCATAGGTTTACCTTGGTATGCGCTTTCTGATACTTATGATTATGAGTTTGTAGAGAAACTTGTTCTTTCTAAAGATAATATTATTGATCAATGCAAGTTATTAAGAGAACATCGTGATTCTAAAGATGTTCAAGAATATGTGAATATTTTGCAAGAAGGAAATGATGATTATTATGAGTCAAGAGAATATGACTATGTCTTATATTGTATCAATAAGTATTATTATGGTCGAAAGGTTTCTAAGGTAGAACAACCCGAACCCACTTTGAGACTTTATGCTTATATCAAGGAAAAAACTTTTATGGAAGAGCCTGTGGATCAATTTACGCCGATAGAAGAGATAAAGGATGGAGATAAAGTGAAAATCTTAACGGGACCCTTTAAAGGAATTCCTGCCCTAATAAATCATGTGGATTTAGAAAATCATAAGATGGAGGCTACGATTAATATTTTCGAAGAAGATACCATGATCGAACTGAATGAGGATGACAGAATATTAAAGGAAGAAGATACCCATGAATGAATCAATTTCTGTTATCCTCAGTAATAACCTTAAAAATCGTATAGCTCTGTTAATAAATATTTTAGAAGAATATGGAATAGGGGAAAGAAAAAAAGTTTATATGCAATCTTTTTTATTTCCTTCCTCTTATTATGTGAATCGTTTCATCTCTTTGATTTCTAAAATAGATTTTAAACTTGTCGAAAGCTATATGTTTCCTGTTGGAGCGAAAACAAACACATTCAAAAAAGAAAAAATAAATCATCATGAATTTTTATTAGCTTTAGAAAAAATTCGTAATTCTCACATTGTAATAAGTAGTCAAAAAATTTTTAAGGATGATTGGTTAGATTATGTATTTGATAAAACAATAAATGAACCATACGATGTCATAATAATAGATGATTTTGATAAGTTTTTGAAAGAATCTAAGAAAGACATAAAAACCATAAAGAAAAAGATCGAAGAGTATAGCAAAAAATATAATACTTGTATAATTTTATTTGCAAAAGATAGTAGATTAAAAAATAAATTTTTAGATTGGAAAATAGCTAAAGTAGAAGAACCATTAAAATTTGTATTTGATGATAAAAATTACAATATTATAGATATTAGTTAGGAGTGAATGGTTATGATAGAAAGAGTAGAATTTAAAGTGTTTACCAAAATGACGAAAGATAGTATCATTGATTTTAAAGAATTAATAAAGGAAGCGAAAAAAATAGGACTAAATACACTAGCAATTACCGATTTTAATAATGTTTATCAGTTTCCTAAGATAGAGAAATATTTAAAAACAAACTCTATTACGGATTTTAAAGTGATTTATGGAGCAGTTGTAAACATGCTTGTGTGTGAAACCATTCTTCCTATTACCATATTAGTAAGGACTCAAGAAGGATTAAAAAATTTATATAAAATAATCACGAAAATGAAAACAACAAATTTAGATCAATATGGAAAAGAAGTAATTACAAAAGATGAATTAGCTCTTTTAAGTGATGGTTTATTCTATGGTTTAGATGTCACTTATTTGGAAGAAATATATAATGATCTAGAAGATGATGAAATAAAAGATGATTTCATATGGTGGGATTTTATTGAAGTAAGTGCCGCTTTAGATAAGAACTATTTAAAAAGAATTATAAATATTGCAAAAGATATTCATAAAATTGTTATTGCGTCTAATCCTGTTTGCTATTTAAAAAAAGAAGAACAAGAAGATTATAAACTACTTTTTAAAGAAAATAAATTTGCAAGCCACTTAAAAACAACGAAAGAGATGTTAAACGATTTTTTCTTTTTAGATGAAGATTTAGCTTATGAGTTAGTGGTTACAAATCCAAATAAGCTTGCAAGTTTAATAAACGATATAGAAATACTTAAAAGTAAGTGTTTTGTTCCTCAAATAAAAGATAGCAAAAATAAAATAGAAAATATCATAAATCAAAAATTAAATGAATTATGTGATAAAGAGATTCCAAGCATCATTACAAATAGAATCAACGAAGAATTGTATGGGAAAGACAAAAATAATAAATATGGAATCCTAAATATGAAAACAGAATCGATATTTTTAATAGCTAAAAAAATGATAGAGAAATCTTATGACATGGGATATCCTTTCTTTGTTCGTGGAGGGGTAGCATCTTCTTTTGTCGCGTATTTATTAGATATTACAAGTATAAATCCTCTACCTCCTCATTATTATTGCTCGAAGTGTAAAAAGTTTTATTTTAATGATTCATTCACTTATAATTATGGAATAGATATGCCTGATAAAAATTGCCCAAATTGTCAAATTAAGCTCAAAAAAGATGGATTTAATATTCCTTATGAAAACTTTTTAGGTTCAAACGTTGATAAAATTCCTGATATTGATATTAATTTTGCTCATGGTATTCAAAAAGATTTAATGAATGAATTAAGTGATTTTTGGGGAAAAGATTACACAGTGAAAGCGGGAGTTGTTGCTTTAATAAAAACTATCAATGCCGAAGAAAAAATAATTCAAAAAGAATTAGATATCAGTCCTCAAGACAAATTGAGATTAGCTAAAAAATTAGAAGGAAAGCTAAAATATACGGGTCAACATCCTGGTGGTGTTTTCTTAATACCTAAAGATAAAGAAATCTATGATTTTACTCCATGCAACTATCCAAATAACAATAACAATTATTATCATTATTTAAGCACACATTTTGATTATCATGATTTGGATTTAAATATCATAAAGTTCGATATATTAGGACATAGATTACCGACACTTATAAAAGAGTTAGAAGATCTAACCAAAGTTAAATTAGCAAATATACCATTAAATGAAAAAGACGTTTTTAATTTAATCAATAAAGGAGATACAGAAGATTTATTTGAATTGAATGATGAATATGCGATACCTATCATAAATATAATAAAACCTCATAATTTTGATGATTTAGTAAAAATAATAGGTCTTTTACATAATAATGGTATAACAGATAAAATAAAAAAATTATCAGAAAATAAAGAATTAATAAAAGATTTAAAAGTCTATCGAGAACAATTTTCTGATTTTGAAAATGAGCACTATGTACCTTTAAAAGCACACATTATTTCTTATACTTTAATTGCTTATAAATTTGCTTGGTATAAAGCAAAATTTCCAACAATTTTTGAAGAGTTAATAAAAAAATATCAAGAATAGTTATAGATGATTCTTAATTACTAAAAAGGAGTAAAAAGATGAATAATTATAAAGAAACATATCATAAAACGCTAACCGTGGTTTCATCCGCGCCTTTAAACGGCAAAATGGAACTAATTTATAAAATAATTAATGATTTTGGAATAAACGATAAAAAAAGTATCCAAATTTTTAACTTTGATGGAAATAATCATTGGTTTACAGAAAATTTAATTGCTAGTATTTCTAAAATAGATAAATATCAAGTAGAAGCTTATTTTAATCCTTGTGAGGTAATAGGTAAACTCTATAAAGAACCTTTAGATACAAAAAGACTAGATAATGCTATTAAATTATTGCAAAACCATGATATAATAATGATAGATTTTGATAAACAAATCATTTCAAAAGATTATTTAGACTATTTATTAGACTATTCTGAGGATGTGAATAAAAAGCCAAGAGATATTTATATTATAAACACTTTAGATACTCTTTTAAAAAAGACTCATTATAGTAAAGAACTAGTACTAGAAAAACTTTCTATCTTTGCGAAAAGAAATCAAGTTCAAATAATTTTAATCGCAGATGCTAAATATGTAGAGAATCAAAATCTTGAATTAAATAATATAGTTGAATATAAAACAATTCGTAAATATACGAATAAATATTTATTATCCAAAAGAGAAAATAAAAATGCATTAACTGTTTTAGAGTATAATACGGAAAATGATCAAACATCAATAAAAAGATATAAAGTAAATTATGATAATCATAATATAAAGGAGGAAAAATAAAAGTGGAAGTAAGAATTATAAAAGGAACAAAACAAATAGGGGGTTGCATTACCGAAATTAAAAGTAGCAAGGACACAAAAATTATTATTGATTATGGTGATAATTTAGATGATAAAGAACAAATTATAATTCCTGGATTAACCAAAAAAGATAATTTAAAAGCTAACTATGATGGTGTAATAATAACACATTCGCATAAAGATCATATTGGGTGTGCATCTTTAATAAAAAAAGAAATACCTATTTTTTTAAATAAAGAAGGAATGGAAATTCACAATAACTTGTGTTATTTTAATAGAGAATATGATAAAGTGCTTCGAGAAAAAGATAACACAATTAAATTTTTTGATTTTGAAAAAAGTTTTTTTATAAAAGATATCAAAATAACACCTTTTATTGCAGACCACTCTAATTATAATTCGGCAATGATTTTAATAGAAGCAGATGGGAAAAAAATATTACATACAGGAGATTATCGTAATCATGGGAAAAAAGGCTGTTTATTTAATAAAGTTTTAAATAAAATTGGAGAAGTAGATTTATTAATAACAGAAGGTACAACTATTGGAAGCAGTAATAGAGTTTTTAAAAAAGAGACGGATTTGAGTAAAGATTTTCAAGAACTTACCAAATATGATCAAATATATGTTATGTGTTCTAGCACTAACATTGATAGAATTGTAAATTTATATAAAAGTTTTTCAAAAACACATTTATTTATTATGGATATGTGTATGAATTCTACGACTAGTTTACTTAAGAAAATACCAAATTCTAATACTTTCAGTAATGTTTACACATTTGTAAGTCCAAATCAAAAGAAAATAGAGGAACCATATGGTAGATACATTAAACATACTAAAAAAGTAATATATGAACTACCTTTTAATGAAAAATTTGTAGTTTCCATAAAACAATCGATGAGTGATTATTTAAAAGATCATAAAGAGAATATTAAAAATGCTTGTTTAATCTATTCAATGTATGATGGATACATAAAAGAGGATTGGAAAGATCCTAAACTAAGAGACTTTAAAAATTATTTAGTGGATGAATTACATATGGACTATTTTCCAATTCATACTTCAGGGCATGCTAGTTTAGAAGCAATAAAAACTTTGGATAAAATAGTGAAACCAAAAAAAGTCATTATAATACATACTGAAAAAAGTGAAAAAGCAATAGCAATAGAACAAGAAATATTTCAAAACAGATTATTAGACTTCCAAGATGGAGATATAATTGATTTAAAATAAGCAATTACAAAGATTTTATTTAAACATAATTAAAAAATAGAAATATGTGAAATGAAATGTTAACTCAAATAAATATACGTTAACATTTTTATTTTTTGAAAAATTTGAAAATAAAAAAACACTAGTTTTTAAACCTAGCGTCTAAATAATAAATAGGCCTGCCTTCCACAAAATAACGTTGTTCATAATCCGTCATAATATTATCAATGGGGTGTTCATCGTGATGTAAATCAAGGCTCACTCTTTCAAAAACATACCAATATTGAGATAAACTTTCCAAAGAATATTGAAAAAAACCTTTATTATCTGTCTTCAATACAATTCGTTTATCCTTTTTAAAAACCCGGTCATAAATTCTTAAAAAATTTTCATGAGTAAATCTTCTTTTCTCATCTTGTTTTTTAGGCCATGGATCACAAAATGTTAAATAAATGGTGTCCACTTCTTTTCCAAAAACACTTGCTAAATCTTTCGCATCTAAGTGTATCAATTTCAAGTTGGATAAGTGCATTTTCTCTAATTTTTGAGTTGCATAAACCATCTGAGATAAAAACATTTCAATACCAATAAAATTAATTTGAGGATAAGATTCGGCCATATGGATAATAAAATCACCTCGACCCATTCCAAGTTCAATATAAATAGGATGATGATTTTTAAAAACAGTAGACCAATTGTTTTTGTGACTTTCTGGATTTTCTACATAATAAGGACTTTCTTTTACCAAAACATCTGCATTTTCCACCCTTTTATAACGCATATCAAACCACGTCCTTCTCCTAAATTATAACAAAAAACTTGCAAATTGAAAACTTTTTATATAAAATAATGGATTGAAAAGAGGAATTTTTATGATAAGAATGGAACCATATCAACATTTAGTAAAAAAAGAAGGAAGTATTTTAGATTATCTCAATTGTGAAGATCCAAACGGATATGTAAAAATACGAACCGAATTTAAAACAATGAAAAAAGTAATCACTTACTATACTAATATCATGCCTGTTTATGTAGGTCACAAAAAAAATATTTTTGGCTTACCTTTAAAAAGGAAAAAAGTAGTTGAAAAAGGAAAGTATAGTAATTTCACTTATATTTCAAGAAATTCAAAAAATATACCATCCATTCCTAAATGGGCAAGATTAACAGGATATGAATTTGACTTAAGTGAATGGCATAAAGCCGTTGAATATACAAACGATGAAACTTTACTAATAACCGAAACCTTTAATGAAAAAGAAGAAAAATATGAAGAGTCAAAAATAGAAGTTATAAAAGAAAACTTACAATTAAAAAGAAAAAAATAAAACAAGTTTTTCCCTTTTCTAAAAAAAAGTTCTATGATAAAATTAGAGAAAGGTGAGAACATGAATAACGAGATAAAAAACACATTAAAAAGTTTAGTTCAAAAATTAAATGATATTGGGAGGTCACTTTGACTTAGAAGGAAAAAGAAAAAAAATTGCCGAATTAGATACATTTACGAAAAAGGAAAATTTTTGGAGTGACATCGAACAAGCGAATAAAATAAATAAAGAACTAGCTTGGAATAAAAAAATAGTAGAAAAAGTAGAACATTTAACAAAAGAATTAGAAGAAAATATCGAATTATGTGAGCTTTTAAATGAAGAAGATTTAGAATCCATAGACTTAGAAAAATTAAAAAAAGAAATCGAAGAATTAGAACTAAATACCCTTTTAAATGGACCACATGATAGTTTAAACTGCTACTTAGAAATACATCCTGGAGCAGGAGGAACCGAATCATGTGACTGGGCAAGCATGCTCTTACGTATGTATAAAATGTTTTGTGATAAATACGATTATACCTATGAAGTAATCGAAGAACAAAAAGGCGAAGAAGCAGGTATTAAAAGTGCGACCATCCTTATAAAAGGAAACTATCCTTTTGGATATTTAAAAAATGAAAGAGGAGTCCACAGATTAGTAAGAATATCTCCATTTGATTCAAATGCAAGAAGACACACTTCCTTCGCATCAGTTTCCGTTACACCAGAATACGATTCCAACATTGAAATTGATATCAAAGAAAGTGATTTAAAAATAGACGTTTATCATTCCAGTGGAGCAGGAGGACAATCCGTAAACACTTCAAATTCTGCCGTTAGAATTACTCACTTACCAACAAAAATTGTAGTCACATGTCAAAATGAAAGAAGTCAACTAAAAAACAAAGAACAAGCCATGAAATTATTAAAAAGCAAACTCTATCAATTAGAAGAAGATAAAAAATTACAAGAAGTAAAAGCTTTAAAAGGAGAAATAACGGATATCAACTTTGGAAGTCAAATAAGAAATTATGTTTTAGAACCATACAAATTAATCAAAGATTTAAGAAGTGGTTATGAAACAAGCAACACAGACAAAGTATTAAATGGAGAAATATTACCCATATTAGAATCATTATTAAAAGGGGAGGAAAGATGAAAAAGAAAATAGAAGACTATTTTTATGTGATATTAGGAAGTCTTTTTGTTTCCATTGCGTATGATTTGTTTATCGCACCAAACCAACTAGTAGCAGGAGGAGTAGGCGGGCTTGCCATCATAGCAAAAAAAGTATTGAATATAGAAGAAAGTATGTTTATCTTTTTAGTAAATGTCATACTCATTATAATAAGTTACATTTTCTTAGGAAAAGAAAAGACCAGAAATACAATATTTGGTTCCTTAATTGTACCTATTTTTATTAAAATATTTGAAGATATTCCTACATGGATTCCATTATCATTAGATCCTGTAATTGTATCCTTAATAGGTGGAGCTTTAAGTGGGTTTGGGTATGGACTTATTTTTAAACAAAATTTTACAACAGGCGGCACAGACATACTAAATCAAATGATGGAAAAATATTTAAAAATACCAATGGCAAAATCAATACTTTATGTCGATGGTTTTATTGTGCTTTTAGGTTGGGCATTTTTTGGATTTGCAAATATGATGTATGCTTTACTAGCTTTAGTGTTAATAAGTGGTATATCAAATAGAACTCAACTAGGAATTAATCACAATCGAGTATTTTATATTAGTTCAAGTAAAATTGAGGAAATAAAAGACTATTTAACTGCAAATAGCTATGATGTAACAATATTAAATTCAATTGGAGGTTATTCGAAAAAAAATGGCAAAATGATCCTTTGCAGTGTAGAAGAAAAAGATTATTATAAGATAAAAGAAGGAATTGATATCATTGATCCGGATGCATTCATAATCATAATAAATGCTTATGAACAATTAAATGCCAATATAACGATTCGTTCAAAAACAAAAGAATCACTCGATTAGGAGAGGTTCTTTTATTTTTTCATCGTGCATAACCAGTCCATCGAAATAGAATAGGTTTTACATATTTGATAAGCAAAAGCAGTTAATAACAAAGTTTTTCCACTTTCATAAGCCGAAATAGTAGAATGAGTTGTGCACAAAAAATTGGCAAGTTTTACTTGAGTTAAATGATGATTTTTCCTAAACTCTTTGAGACGACATCCAATATATTTAGAATCACAAACAATAAGATAATTAGTTTTTATTTTTTTATTAGTAAGTCCCATAGCATAATCTAAATTAATATGAAAAAAATTACAAAATTGAATTAATCTTTTTAAAGGAATAATTTCCTCACCCGTTTCCCATCTAGAATAACTCCGTTGAGAAACTCCTAATATATTCGCAATGTCTATTTGTTTATAATCTAAATTTTCCCTTATATCTTTTAATCTTTCAAAATTCACTTAAATCACCATAAATATTGTCGCATTAAACAAAAATCAGAAAAAACTATAGACCTAAATACGACATTTGTGATATAATAACATCGAAAGTAGGAAAGTGATATGGATCTAAAAGCTTTTAAAGAAAAAGATAAAAAGAAAATAGGAATTATATTGTTTACTATTACCTGTGTTTTATTAATAAGTGGAGTGATTTTATATAGAACATTTGCTATTTTTGAGACAAATGATAAATATGATGTGATGAATGGGAGTGTTGAAGATCCAGGAGACATTTATTTTGCTTTTTACAAAGATGGAGTGATTCAAAAAGAGATGCCTACTAAAAATGAAGGCTACGTTTTAGATGAAAATCAAAGTTACTGTGGAGTCTTAGGAAATAAAAATCCAGATATCAAAGTATCTATGACAGAGGATGAAATGATACATATTTTAGGAGTCACTACATCAAGAACCAAATGTAATTTGTATTTTGTAAAAGGAACTTATATATTAGGAAAAGGAGTCCCTTTTGTAACCGAAGGAAATGGGTTATATGAAGTATCCCACAACGACGAAGTAACGGGAACAGTAAATGATGCAGGTTTCAAAAAAACAGAGTACCGTTATGCAGGAGAAAATCCAAATAATTACATAACATTTAATGACGAATTATGGCGTATCATAGGACTTGTGAATGTCATGACGAGTGAAGATAAAGTTGAACAAAGAGTAAAAATAGTAAGAAATGATAGTATTGGAGAATATAGTTGGGATACCAGTTTATATTCTATGAATACAGGTTATGGCATGAATGAATGGAGTAAATCCGATTTAATGAAATTATTAAATCCAGGGTTTGAAAAAGAAAATTTTAATAATAGTTTATATTGGAACAAAACAAATGGCTCATGTTATAATGAAAGAAATGAAGAAACAAATATGTGTGAATTTGAGGAAAGTGGCATATCTGATAAATTAAAAAATATGATTGAAGATGTAACATGGAACACAAGTGCCCGAGTTCATTACAATGAAATAAGTACGAAAACTTTTTATAATTCAGAAAGAAGTTATGAAACTGGAGATAGTTGTAAGGTAGAAAAAGGTGGAAAAGGTTGGAATGAGTGTAATGATACGATAACCAGAAATATTTATTGGAAAGGAAAAATCGCTCTTATGTATCCAAGTGATTATGGGTATGCTACAGGATCTAAAAATAGAAATGATTGTTTAAATGTAGGTATGAATAACTATGGAAACAACAATTGCCATACGGATAACTGGATGTATCAGTCATTAAATATTTGGTTATTAACAGCAAATGATAATACAACTTATAGTTATACCACGTTTTATATAGAAGAAAGTGGTCGAATTGGATTACATCCTACAAGTAATGCAAATGTGGTAAAACCTGCATTATATTTAAATCCAAATGTCAAAATTTTTAAAGGTAATGGTGAACTTAAAACTCCATTTATTCCAGTTCTAATTTAAAAAATTATCACTCAAACCAATAAAGTGCTAAAAAACTCTTGCAAAACTTCATAGAATAGTATACAATAGTCTTGTTTTTTAAAAGGTGATTTATGAAAGAAACAAGAGATTTTTTAAATACTTTATTAAAAGATAAAGATATTTGCATTTTGGCGTGTTCAGGTGGTCCCGATTCTATATTTTTACTTCACTTACTTTTAGAAATTCAAAAAAAGAAAAATATTCAAATTATCTGTGCTCATGTAAACCATAATACAAGGCCTAATAATAAAAAGGAAGAAGAATTTGTCAAAGATTATTTGGCATCTTTAAATGTTCCTTGCGAGTTTTACAAAATAGAGAATTATCGAAAAGGAAAATTTACTGAAGAAGAAGGAAGAGAAAAACGTTATGAATTTTTAAAACAAGTCGTAAAAAAATATCATGCAACTTATCTTTTCACCGCGCATCATGCCGACGATTTAGTAGAAACTATTTTCATGCGCATATTAAGAGGAAGCACTCTAAAAGGCTATGCCGGAATAAATAGGAGAAGTACTTGGGATGGTGTTCAGATAATAAGGCCTTTATTAAATATGACCAAAAAAGAAATTTTGGATGAATTAAAAAGTAAAAATATTCCATATGTAATCGATGAAACAAATGAAAGTGAGAACTACATTCGAAATAGAATCAGGAAAAATATCAT
Source organism: uncultured Bacilli bacterium (assembly GCA_947626215.1). Classification (GTDB taxonomy): domain Bacteria; phylum Bacillota_I; class Bacilli_A; order RF39; family UBA660; genus Ventrenecus. The sequence continues at coordinate 15,923 of CANQRJ010000004.1, read as the reverse complement.
TCCTTATCTTTCGAAAGAAGAACCGAACTATGCGAAAAAGTTTTTAAAATTTTCGTCTACCCTTTTAGAAGCAGAACAATTCATTGAAGAAAAAACAAAAGAGATACCAATAGAAAACAACAAAATCATCAAAGAAAAATTTTTAGAATGTTCTAAAACAGAACAAAAACGAATTCTAAAAAAATATCTAAAAGAAAACTATGATAAAGATTTAAAAAAAATTACAGATAGGCATTTAATGGTAGCTTTTCAAATGATTGAATCCAATAAGGAAAAAGACAAAATAGATTTTCCTAAAAATAAAACATTAAAAAAGAATAAAAAATACATTTGGCTCCAAGATAAAAAGGGAACAGAAAAATATAAAATAGAAGTAAATGAAAGTATTGTTTTACCAGATGGTAGTATGTTAAAAAAAGAAGAAGATTACACCATCAAAAGTAATTATGAAATCCATCTAAATTCGAAAGAAATAAAACTTCCCTTATATATTACTACAAGAACGAGTGGTATGAAAATGGAAGTAAAGAACTTAAATGGAAGTAAAAAAGTAAAAGATATTTTAATCGATGCACATATCGATCAAGATGAAAAAGACGCCATTCCTATACTAATCGATGCAAATTCCACCGTATTGTGGGTATGTGGCATAAAAAAATCGAAATATGATTTAGAAAAAGAACAAAATTATGATATAATATACAAGTATATTAAAAAGGAAGGAAAAAATTATGAAAAGAACCAATAAAAGTACATTAAGAAATTTAGGGCCTTATTTAGTATTTATTGTTATTATGTTTGTCGTATTAACAATGCTAAATATGGGAAGAACAATTACAAATAATATTACCACTGGAGAATTAATGACAGAGATAACCAATCGAAATGTAACAGAAATTACCATTACTCCAAGTGGAGAAGAAAGCGTATACTACATAGAAGGAAAACTTTCTACTTATAAAGAAAATGAAAAATTCAAAGCAAAAGTAGTAGAAGCCGATTTAAGTAATATTGTAAAATATGCCGAATCAAATAGCTTAAAAGTTTATGAAACAAATCCGGATCCAGGAAGTATTTCATGGCTATACATCATAGTAAATATTTTACCATTAGTCATTTTAGTAGGTGCAACATACGTTATATTTATGAAAATGGCAAATTCTAACAAAGGAAGTATGGACTTTGGAAAAAGTAGAGCTAAATTATCTCAAGATGGAGGTAAAGTTAGATTTAGTGATGTAGCCGGTTTAAAAGAAGAAAAAGAAGAAGTATCTGAACTCATTGATTTCTTAAAAAATCCTAAAAAATTCCAAAAATTAGGTGCTAGAATACCAAAAGGAGTTTTATTAGTAGGTCCTCCAGGAACAGGAAAAACTTTGCTTGCGAAAGCAGTAGCCGGAGAAGCAAACGTGCCATTTTATTTTATCAGTGGTTCTGACTTCGTAGAATTATTCGTCGGAGTTGGAGCAAGCCGTGTACGTGACATGTTTAAAGAAGCCAAAAGAAATGCTCCATGTTTAATATTTATTGATGAAATTGATGCCGTAGGGCGTCAAAGAGGTTCTGGAATTGGTGGAGGACATGACGAAAGAGAACAAACTTTAAACCAATTATTAACAGAGATGGATGGTTTTGGAGCCAATGAAGGAATTATTATCATCGCGGCAACGAATAGACCAGATGTCTTAGACCCAGCTCTTCTTCGTCCAGGACGTTTCGATAGACAAGTGACCGTAAATTTACCAGATACAGAAGAACGTGAAGCTATATTAAAAGTACATTCTCAAAATAAAATCCTTGCATCCAATGTAAATTTAAAAAGTATAAGCCAAAGAACTTCTGGTTTCTCTGGAGCGGATCTAGAAAATTTAATGAATGAGGCGGCTTTACTTGCCGTTCGTAAAAATCAAGAAGAAATTAACTTACAAGATATAGATGAAGCAACCGACCGAGTTTTAATGGGTCCTGCTAAAACATCAAGAAAAGTAAGTGATGAAATTAAATGGTTAACCGCAGTCCATGAATCAGGACATGCCGTGTTAGGACTTAAATTAAAAGATGCAATGGAAGTTCAAAAAATTACCATTGTACCAAGAGGTATGGCCGGAGGTTATACGGCTTATACACCAAAAGAAGATAACATTACGAGATATACAAAAAATGAAATGCTTGCAATGATCACAAGTGGACTTGGTGGACGTGCCGCCGAAGAGTTATTCCTTGATGATATTACGACAGGTGCCAGTGACGATTTTAAAAGAGCTACAGGGCTTGCAAGAAGTATGGTAACAGAATATGGTATGAGTGATTTAGGACCTATTCGATATGAATCAAACCAAGGCGAAAACGTATTCTTAGGAAGAGATTACAATAAAACAAAGAACTATTCAGATCAAGTGGCATTAGAAATTGACCAAGAGGCAAGAAAGATTATTATGGAATGCTACGAAAAAGCTAAAAAAATCTTAAAAGAAAATGAAGATTTAGTCATGCTCTTAAGTAATACACTAATCGAAAGAGAAACAATTACGAAAGAACAAATTGATGAATTAGTTCGAACTGGAAAAATCGAAACAGAAGAAGGTTTTTCAATTGGTGATACCCCAACTCTTTCAAAATTAAGAGAAGAAGCAAAAGAATTAAAAATCAAGGGTTATACCAAAATGGGAAAAGAAGAATTAGAAGAAAAAATAAATGAAGCAAAAGGAAATCACGAATAAACTGCTAAAAAATAGCAGTTTTTTTAATGATTCGACACCGTTCGACAAAATTCTTTCTTTTCAAGTTGTAGAATATGAAACTTGAAAGGAGAGAAAATCATGAAAAATAAAAATGTTTTATGTTGTATTAATGATTATCCATTATTTTCTTATAATCCTATTTCTAATGTAGAAGATAAAATTTTACAACAAGTAATTATAAATTTTATTACTGGAAAAAATCATCGAAAAAAATGGTTAACAAAAGAAACAACTTACGAAAGCAATATAGAATTTATTTATTTTGAAGTAAATGTGGAAAAAGCATTTGAAATCATAAGAAAAAAACAAAAGATTAAAGGAACTGTTGAAAACTTTTGTCTAAAATTTTTAAATTATTTTTTGCAAGATTCACCAGAGCCACTTATTGAATTTTTAAAAAGCACAGAAACATTTAATGAAAAAGACTTAAATGATATTAGAAAATATTTTAAATAAACAAATCAATCAAAATATTTAAAAAGAAGATGCACATTTACATCCAAAACTTGAGATATTTTAAAAAGAGTTTTTAAAGAATAACAAGACTTACCTATAGAGGATTCAACACGGCGCACATATTCATAAGAAAGACCTACTTTTTTAGCAAATTGTTTTTGAGTAAGACCTTTTTGAGTTCGATATAATATGATTTCTTTTACAATATGTTCATGAATTTTGAAAAGACTGGGATTATATTTTTGAACTGTTTTCATAACAAAGTCCTTTCTTAAACTCTTTTAGAAATGAAAAAACAACCATGTGTATATTATAATAAAATCTAAGAAAGAAAAAAATTAGAAAATAAAAACTTTTTATAAAATCAGAATCAAATAAAAGGATTGTTTGAAATGAAAAAATAAAGGTAAAAAAATTTCTACTTTTCTAAAGACAAAAATATATTCTTATGATAAAATGATAATAACTGAGTAATTTAGAAGGTGGTATTATGGCAAAGATTATTTCATTAGTAAATCAAAAAGGTGGAGTGGGAAAAACAACAACAAGTATTAACTTGGCTGCAGCCTTGGGAAAAGAAAACAAAAAGACATTATTAATAGATTTAGACCCACAAGGAAATGCCTCAAGTGGATTAGGATTAAATAGTAATGATTTTGAAAATGATATATATGATGTCATTACAGGAGTCTGTGATATAAAAAAATCGATTATTAAAACAAAATTTAAAAATTTATCGATTATTCCATCTACCATTAACTTGGCCGGAATAGATGTAGAATTTGTCAAAAAAATGTTAGAAGATCAAACTTTCCGTCAAAATGAGCAATTAAGAAATGCTTTAACAGAAATTAGAGATTACTATGATTATATCATCATTGATTGTCAACCATCTCTTGGAATTTCGACGATGAATGCCCTAGTAGCAAGTGATTCAGTGATTATTCCTGTACAATGTGAATATTTTGCTTTAGAAGGAATCACTCAATTATTAAATTCTATTATTTTAGTTCAATCAAATATGAATCCTGATTTAAGAATTGAAGGCGTATTACTTACGATGTTAGATGGAAGAACAAACATTGGCTTAGAAATTATCGAAGAAGTAAGAAAATGCTTTAAATCAAAAGTCTTTAATACCATTATACCAAGACTTGTTCGTTTAGTGGAGGCGCCAAGTCATGGAAAACCAATTAGTGATTATGATCCTACGAGCAGAGCGACATTAGCATATGAAAACTTAGCAAAGGAAGTGATTAGTAGAAATGGAGACTAAAAGAAAAGCCTTAGGAAAAGGATTAGAACAATTATTTTCTAACGAAGTCATCAATTTTGATACCTTTGAAAAAGATATTGTTTCAAACACGAAAAAAAGTGATATTATGGAAATTCCAATCAGTGAAATTCGTAGTAATCCATACCAACCACGAAAAACATTTGATGAAGAATCTTTAAAAGAACTTGCAGATTCTATGAAAGACCATGGTATTATTCAACCTATCATCGTTAAAAAAGCAATAAAAGGGTATGAACTGATTGCCGGAGAAAGAAGAACAAAGGCGGCAAAAATAGCAGGATTTGAAACAGTCCCTGCTATTATTCGAGACTTAAATGATCAAGAAATGATGGAAATCGCACTTCTAGAAAACATTCAAAGAGAAGACTTAAATCCGATAGAAGAAGCAGAGGCCTATAAAAATATCATTGAATTAGAGCATTTCACCCAAGAAGAATTTGCTCAAAAATTTGGCAAAAGTAGAAGTCATGTGACCAATATGTTAGGACTTTTAAATTTACCAGAAGTCGTAAAAGATTCTGTAAAACATAAAAATTTAAGTATGGGTCATGCAAGAGCTTTAAGTAAAATAGAAGATGAAGAAAAAATAAAAGACTTAGCCGAAAAAGTAGTGAAAGAATCATTAAGTGTAAGAAAATTAGAAGAATTAATTAATGAAGAAAATCTTCCAAAAAAACAAACTCAAATTAGAGTACGAGAAGAAAAAGACATTCGTAATTCCATTTATGAAAAAATCATGAGAGAAAAAATTGGAACAAAAGTAAAAATTAGTTCTAGAAAAATAGAAATTCCTTACGACTCCGATAAAGATTTAGAAAGAATACTAGAAATTTTAGGAATTAGAATAGAGGAATAAGATGAAACCAATATTAGATTTCTTGTTTCAAAGAAGTATTATAACAACAGTGATAATTCTCGTTGTATCTGTAATTATTACAAAGTTATTAACAGTCATTATCAAAAGAATATTTAGTCATGGTAAAGACTCATTCGAGAAAAAAAGAAGAACAACAATCATTGAATTAGTAACCAAAATTATGAAATTTTTTATCTATGCCATTGCTATTATGATGATATTAAATATATATGGAATTGATACAAATGGAATTGTGGCATCCTTAGGAATTGCAGGCGTGATACTTGGTCTTGCTCTTCAAGATACGGCTCAAGATTTAATGAGTGGAATTACCATCATCTTAGATAATTACTATGTGATAGGCGATTACATTCGTGTAAATGGATTTGAAGGAACCGTAGTAGATATATCGCTTAAAAGCACGAAAGTAAAATCAGTAACTGGAGAAACATTAATTTTTTCAAATCGAAACATGTCCAGTGTCGAAAATTTTAATCAAAGTGATGCAGGAGTTTTACTAGAGATTCCGACGGCCTATGAAGAAAAGGTAAGTGTGGTTCAAAAATCTTTAGAAGAAGTCATAGAAGATGCCAAAAAAGAAAAACTCATTTTTGAAAATTCAAAATATTTAGGTGTAAATTCTTTTGACGCATCTGCCATAAATTATGCTATAATAGTTTTCTGTAAGTCCCAAGAAAGATGGAACACAAAAAGAGAAATATTAAAAAGAATAAAAGAGAAGTATGAGGAAGAAAATATAAAAATCCCATACAATCAAATTGAGGTGCATAATGGAAAAAACATATAAATTAGGGGATTCAGTCATCATGAAAAAGCCCCATGCTTGTAAAACTAATGAATGGGTAATTACAAGAGTTGGAGTCGATATTAAAATTAAATGTCGTCACTGTGGAAGAGAAATCATGATGGATCGATTAGAATTTGAAAGAAAACTAAAAAAAGTGATAGGTGATCAAAGTGAATAAATTAAAAGAAAAAATAAGTTTACATCCCATATGACATTTATAATACTCATCGCAGTGACTTGTGTATTAAGTGGCATCTTAAACTTACTTGATTTTGAAACAGAAATTTATCATGTAAATTCTACTACTTTAGAATATTCAAGAGAATTAGTAAGTGTTGAAAATTTACTAAGTATCGAAGGACTAAAATACATTTTTTCAGACACCGTAGCCAATTTTGTTAGTTTTGCCCCTTTAAGTACATTAATTATTATATTAATTGGAATAGGAGTTATGGAAAAAAGTGGTTTTCTAAAAACAGTCATTCGATGTATTTCCAAAAGAATGAAAAAAAATACAGTCACATTTTTAATTATTTTTGTAAGCATCTGTGCAAGTGTATTTGGAGACTTAACTTATATTGCCTTACTTCCTATCAGTGCATTGATATTTAAATATGGAAAAAGAAATCCATTAATTGGAATTGTCGCGGCCTTTGCAGGACTTACCTGTGGCCAAGGATTATCTGTTATCTTTACAAGTGTAGATAGTTCATTACTTAGTTTATCCTTAGTTTCGGCAAGAGTCATTGATGTTGGTTATCGTATGGCTTCTATAAGTGGTGTATTCATTATGTTAGTGGCCGTCTTAGTATTAGCAGGAGTTTTAACAAGTGTAACCGAAAGATACATCGCACCAAGATTTGGTAAAATTGAAAATGAAGAAGAGGAAATCGAAGAAAGACCTTTAAATAAAGCAGAAACAAGAGGTTTAGTTTTTGCAGGTCTTGCATCTGCTATCTATGTATTAATATTTTTATATAATATTATTCCAGGATTACCTTTTTCAGGAAATTTACTAGATAACAGTCAAATTCTTTATGTTGATAAGTTATTTAGTTACAATTCCTTTTTCTCAAATGGATTTGTATTTATTGTAACTATGTTTTTTGTAATATTAGGTTTATTCTATGGATTAGGTGCTAAAAAAATTAAAAATCATAAAGAATTTATAGAAATGCTTGGTCATTCTTTAGATGGAATTGGAAGAACTTTAGTATTAATCTTCTTCGCATCTGTATTTGTAAGTCTATTTAGAAAATCAAATATTGGAACCATTGCCGTCGGGTATTTAACTAATATTTTTCAAGTAGTAAATTTTGAAGGATTACCATTAATATTGTTACTTTTTATCGTCTCACTCATCGCGACCATTGTAATGCCTTCATCCGTTAATAAATGGGCTATCATGTCACCCGTCGTAGTTCCCGTATTCATGAATGCCGGGATTAGTCCAGAATTTGTTCAAATTATTTTCCGCTTTGGAGAATCTGTAACGATGGGACTTACTCCAGTTATGGCATACTTTGTCATATATCTAGCCATGTTAAACATCTATGAAAAAGACGGAAACACGATTGGGTTATTCCAATCCATTCGATTCCAAGTCGTTTATGCCATTGTCACGGCCGTGACATTAGCTATCCTATTAATATTATGGTATATCATAGGTTTACCTTTAGGAATTAATGGATTAACCGTATTATAAATGGAAAGAGGGTGTTTGTGATGTCATTAAAAGCAGGAATTGTAGGTTTACCCAATGTAGGAAAATCGACTCTTTTCAATGCAATTACTAAAAAACATATCTTAGCCGCGAACTATCCATTCGCGACTATTGATCCAAATGTAGGCGTAGTAACGGTGCCTGATTCACGTCTTACTTTTTTAGAGGACCTTTATCTTCCAAAAAATACAGTACCTACCACCTTTGAATTTACAGATATTGCCGGATTAGTAAGTGGAGCAAGTAAAGGGGAAGGTTTAGGAAATAAATTTTTATCTCATATAAGAGAAGTCGATGCCATCGTAGAAGTGGTAAGATGTTTTGAAGATGAAAATATCATTCATGTAAGTGGTAAAGTAGATCCAATTCGAGACATGGAAATCATTAATGTAGAACTTGTATTATCGGATTTAGAAATTATTGAAAATCGTTTGGAAAAAATAGCTAAAAAAGCCCAGACGACAAAAGAAAAAGAGACCGTACTCGAGTATGAGACTTTATTAAAATGCAAAGAATCTTTGCTCCAAAATGATCCGATTCGTCATCTTCAGTTAAACGAAGATGAACTTCTCGTTTTAAAAAATTTCAGTTTTATCACGGCTAAGCCTATAATTTATGTAGCAAATGTCAAAGAAGAAGATGCCGTCGTTGGCACAAATTTTTATGTGGAAAAAGTAAAAGAATTTGCCGAGAAAGAACATGCCGGAGTCATTGTCATGTGTGCCAAAATGGAATCAGAATTATCAGAATTAGAAGAAAGTGACAAAAAATCATTTTTAAAAGATCTAGGCATTACTTACAGTGGACTAGATAAATTAATTTTTGCAACGTATGATTTACTCGGATTACAAACATTTTTTACAGTAGGAAAAGATGAGTGTAGGGCATGGACTTTTAAAAAAGGAATGAATGCCAAAGAATGTGCAAGTCTAATCCATAGTGATATTGCAAGAGGATTTATTAAAGCAGAGATTATGAAATATAATGATTTAGAAACTTTAAAAGATGAGAAAAAAGTTCAAGAACAAGGAAAGCTTTATTTAGAAGGAAAAGATTATCTCATGCAAGATGGGGACATCGTATATTTCCGATTTAATGTGTAAAAGAATAACCAAGTCACAGAAGTTATTCTTTTTTAGTAAAAATTCGACAGGAAATGAATCTTTAGATATAATTTACAAATAATAAGAATAATGATATAATAAAGCAGAAAAAAGGAGGAGTATATGAGTCAAAAATTATTAATGTCGAAGGTATTCGCGTGGATGTTTGTGGGACTTTTAGTCACATTCTTAACAGGTTATGTTGTTTCATTAAATCCAAATATGATTTTAAGTGTTTTTGAAAGTGGTTGGCTTTGGGCTTTACTAATTGGTGAGATTGTATTAGTTATATTCTTATCGGCAAAAATATTTAAAATGAAACCCATCACGGCAAAAATTAGTTTCCTACTATATTCATTTATAAGTGGACTTACATTTTCAAGTTACTTTATTGTTTATGATGTCCAATCAGTCATGTATGTATTCTTAATTACATCTCTTATATTTGGATTATTTGCCTTAATAGGAGCGAAGACAAAAGTAGATTTATCGAAATTCGGTACTATTTTAATGATGGCTTTATTAAGTGTGTTACTTTGTTTTATAATCAACATCTTTTTTAACAATGCAACATTTGATTTAGTCCTTTCAATAATTGTAATTCTTGTATTTATTGGCTTTACTGCTTATGATACTCAAAAAATATTAAGTTTAAAAGATGCAGGATTACCAGAAGATAACCTAGCTATTTTTGGAGCATTACAATTATATCTAGACTTCATTAATTTATTTATTGAATTACTACGAATTTTTGGTAATAATAATAACGATTAGATGCCATTGCATCTTTTTTTGTGGTATACTTTATATAGGTTAGGTGATTTGTATGTTTTACCTTTTTCTTATTTTTCATATTTTAATTTTTATAAATATTTATTTTCTTTTTGAAAAAAAGTTAAGAAAAACAGGATTCGTATTAGGAATGATGAATTTCTTTTTCTTCATACTAAATTTACTTGCTTTTTCAAAGACACTCACTTTAGAATATTCTTCGATTATTTTTCTAAAAGAAGAAGTAAAAACACATGTTTTCTTTAATTTTCTATGGATGTTTTTAAATATTTGTTATTTTTTCTATCTTCAATATATTTTAAAAAGAACTTCAAAAAAAGTAAACAAAATAAATTATATAAAACCTATTCTTTTTGGTTTAGAAAGTGTTATGATAAGCTTTTTCTTAAGTGCCATCATGCCAAATCAAACATCATTCATCTTTTTTATCTTGCTTTTATATTGGGTGATCATAAGTATTCAAAATTATATTCAAAAGAAGAAAAATTATTATTTAATAAGTACTCTTTTATTACTAGTGGTACTAGGATACTCTTATTTAACAGACTTAGGCTCGGCTAAATTTGCTATTGCTCTAGCCGGTTACCCATCTGTTGCCTATGAAACAGGGTTAGAAGAATTAAAATACTATGAAGAAAAAAATATTAAAAAATATAGTCCGATAGAAGAAATACCATTAAAAGAAGGAACCCTAGGGCTTATCGAAGTAAAAAAAGTGGGATTCTTAAAATTTTCTAATATTTATAAGGCCTAAAAGGAAGAAATCATCTTTCTTTTTTTTCTTTTTTCCATTATAATAAAGATAGATTTAAGAAAGGTGGGGGGAATATGGAAGTCATAAAAACAAGAACGATTATGACAAAATCCGATTTAGGAAATCGTTGGTTTGGAATTGATTATCACATGAATTTATATAAAGGTTGTCCTTTTGGTTGCATTTACTGTGATTCAAGATGTGAAACTTACCATATTGAGTCTTTTGACAAAGTAAGAATAAAAGAAAATGCCCTTGAAATATTAGAAGAAGAATTAAAAAGTAAACAAAGAAAAGGTGTGGTTTCTTTTGGAACATTATCAGATCCTTATAATCCAGAAGAAGAAAAATTGGAGTTAACAAGAAAAGCCTTACAACTCATTTTAAAATATGGGTTTGGAGTTTCTATAGATACCAAAAGTGATTTAATATTAAGAGATTTAGATTTATTAAAAGAGATTAGCCAGTCCAACAGTGTCATTATAAAAATTTCGATTACAACTTATGAAGATGACTTAGCAAGAAAAATAGAACCAAACGTCATTAGTTCCACAAGAAGATTTGAAGTATTAGAAGAGTTAAGAAAAAATGGAATCTATGCAGGAGTATTAATGACCCCAGTCTTACCATTTTTAACAGATACCGAAGAAAATATTTTAAACATGATTAGCAAATCAAAACAAGTAGATGCTAAATTTATATATACGAAAATGGGAATGACTTTAAGAACAAATCAAAGAGAATACTACTATAATGCATTAGATATTTTATATCCAGGACTAAAAGAAGACTATAAAGCCGTTTATGGTAGTAAACATATTTGTAATACACTTCACTTTAGACACTTGATGGAATTATTTTTAAAACGATGCAGTGAAGCTCACATCTTAACAGATATGGACGCGATTATAAAAGATTATAAAAAAGAAATTCCTCAAAATGAACAAATGAGTTTATTTTAAAAAATAGAACTTAAAAAAAGTTGTATTTTTTTTTGAAACAAATCCATAATACAAATGGGTGATAAAAAATGAGTGAAAAAGAATTATTATATGTAGAAGATGCTTTAGGTCATTTAGAGTATTTCAAAAGACATTTAGAAATTAACAAAGAATGTGTGAATGAAGAAAAAGAAAAAAGCATATTAAAAAAAATGGAAAAGAAATGTATTTCCATGTATGAGACATTCTATGGATTATTGAAAGGAGAATAAAAATGGATAACAAAACAATGCTAGAAGGAATTCTTTGGGATTTAAAATGTCTTGCCGATTTATTTTTACATGGGACTATTGAATCTGGAACTAAAAATGTTCATCAAACATTTGAAAATTCTTTAACTGATGTACTCACATTACAAAGCGACTTATACACATTGATGAGTGAAGAAAAAATGTACAATGTAGAAAATGTTGCAGAAACAAAATTAACAAAAGCGCAAAGCAAATATAATAGTACTTTAAAAGAAGAATAATTTGAGTCTTTCCGAGTGAAAGATTTTTTTATGGAATAAAATATCGAAAGAAATAGAAAAAATACTAGACACAAGAAAAGTACCTTTGCTATAATTATCTATGAGGAGCGTGTAAGAATGAAAAAAATAATTTTAGGTTTACTATTGGTTTTAGTTTCTGTTTTAATATTACCATCTGGAGTAAGTGCTCAAAAAAATAAAGTAACTGTTTATATATTTACTCAAACAACTTGTCCACATTGCAAAGAAGCAAAAGCTTTTTTTAAAAAATTAAAACAAAATGGAGAATATAAAAACTTATTTGAACTTCGTAATTTAGACATAAAAGCGCATTCTGAACTAAGTTCTTTATATGATGCCGTAGCAGAAAAAATGGACGATGATGCAAGTGGTGTTCCATATATTATTATAGGAGATAAAACATTCGAAGGTTATGGTTCTAGTAGTGATGAAGCAATTAAAAACGCGATTAAAGATACCTATAATACAGAAGATTATGTAAGCCCAATTAAAGATATTGTTGGAGATAACGGCGAAGTACTTTATGAAAATTTAGATAGTAACTGGATCACTCCAATTATCGTCTTAGTAGTAGCAGGGGTAATTATAGGTGGAACAATTTATTTTGCAAGACAAAATTCAGAAGAAGAACCAGTAAAAGAAACCAAAATAAAAGAAGAACCTAAAGAAGTAAAAGAAGAGGAAGTAAAAGTAGAAAAAACAGAAGAAAAACCAAAAACAACAAAGAAAACAACGAAAAAGAAAGGTACTTCTAAGAAAACAACAACTACAAAGAAAAGCAAGTAATATAAAAAACAATGTCGAGTAAAAAAGACATTGTTTATTTTTTGAAAATTTGTTGAAATAAATCTAACACAGAATAAATAATTAACGCAATTCCAATAAAGACAAAAACCACATTTTGAGCAACAATCGTATAAATACCTAGAAAAAGTAAAATAAGGCCGGCAATGAAATTTGTCGTAAATTCACGTTTTTCTAAATGAACATAGAAATTAGAAGTATAAATTTTTTGCATTCCTAAAAAGATTAACCAAATTCCTGTAACTATTTTAATCGCATTTGCAAAAAAGCTTGATAACAAAATAACTACAAGACCTAAAACAATAAATAAAAGTCCATTCATAAGTAACTCTGAATCTTCTGTTTGAAATTGTTGTTTTAACTTATAAAAAGAATAAAACTTATAAACTCCATAAAGAAGAACGAGAAAACCAATGACCGAAAAAACAGTTGAAATGAGCTCTTCCGAACGGAAAGTAAGAATAATTCCTAAAAAAAGTAACAAAATCGAAGAAAAAATGGAATTTGTTGATTTTTTAGATTTTTTCTCATTTTTTAAAACCGTAACTTTCATGAAATCACATCCTTAATAACAAACTTATTATATCACATTTTTTTAGATTATGATATAATGAGTAATAAGGGTAAGGGATTCAGTGTGAAAAGAGAAGAATTACTAAAATTATTAAACAAATATGGCTTTTATTCTAACCGAAAAGAACCTTTCTTATATGAAGGAAAAGAAGGGGTAGGAATATGCTATCAAATCAAAGATCCTTTTTATGGAGTACTAACAAGAGTTTTTTTACCGGATACGATAGACACATGTGAAACCTTCTTAAAAAATTATTATGATTATAAAAAAAATGAAAAGAATATAAATGTATACTTAAATGATTACAAAATAAAAACTCCATCTGTAACCTTTGAAGATAAAGAACAACCTATTGAAGAACTAAAAATAGATGAACCAACAACATTAGAACAAAATTATATTAAAAAATTAAAAAGAACCTTAAATATTTTATTACAAATCATAGATGAAAAAATAAAAATTCAAAACACAACATATCAAAATTTAATCCGTCTTACAAATGAATATATTGGAAAACAAAATGAACTAAATCTTCTTCTTTCCAAAGATAAAAAAAATGAAAAACCATTAGAATTACTTAAAGAAGAACCTCTTGAAAATCCTTCGTTAGAGGAATGGAAACAAGTTACTGAAGAAAACGATTTAAAAATATTAGAAGAAAGTATTTATACCTTAATTGATTTTATTAAAAATTTAGAAAAAGATGAAGGCTTATTAAAAAATAAATATGAATTAGTAAAACTTCCAATTAAAATTCGTGTTATAAGTGAAAAAATAGAATTTATTAATAAAGAAAAGCAAAAGAAAAAAGGTTTATTTGCTAAAAAAGAAAATATGGAAGAAGAACTGCGAAAAATAGAAGATCAAAGTCCATTAAAGAATATTGTAACATTTGAACATTATAAAACAAATGAATTATCAAGAATTGAAGAAAAATATGCAGTCATTCCTGATCTAGATATTAGGACGATTGGAGATTACATCGTAGAATTTGATAATTTAAAAATTGTTGAACCTATCATGGAAGAGAAAAAAGAAGTGGTGGAAGAAAAACAAGAAGAAATAGAGTATTCCTTTGAAAGTGTTATGGAAAATCTAGAAAATTCTTATCAAAAAAGAACAAAAGAAGAACAAGAATTATTAGTAAGTTATTTTTATTTAACGAAACATATTGTAGAAGAAGATAGTAAAACGATTGAAGAATTTTTAAATAAATTAAAAAATCCAAATAATATCATGATTCAAGTCAAATATTTTAAAAATATGGATTTAACAAATCCAACTTCTTGTCTAGAATCCATTAAAAAAATTTATGAAAGAGTAAACGAATTAGAAAAAACACCATTATTAAATTCTATAAATGTCTTTTTTAAAAGTCAAAAAAAAGTGAACCCTAAAACATTCTTGAAAACTTCTTCTAAAAGAATTTTAAGTCCTATTCAAAGTATAGGAGACAATGATTGTGCTTTTATAGCAGAAGTAGAAAAAAATGTGGAAGTCCTATTTATTCCAGAAGAAATTACAACCGATTTAAACGATGATACATTACAATTAAAAAAAGATACACCTTATTTATTAATAGATTTAGAAAAAAATAAACTAGATGATGAAAATTCTGATATAATAAGAGTAGTAGATTATGAAGTAGAAAAAAAATGCGAAGATAAATTAACAATTATTACTGATTTAAAAAGTAAAAAAGTAAATTTATATAAAAAGGTAGGAATTAGAAAGGATAATTCATGAAAAAAGAAAAATTTAAAAAAGAATTAAAAAACGCTTTAGATATTTTAACAGAGGAAGCTAAAGAAGAAGAAGTAAGAAAATATGTAAGTATTTGGGAAGAAAAAGAACAGAATGGAAAAACAGAAGAAGAAATTGAAAAAGAATTAGAAATAGAATCCATCAAAAAAGAAATTTATTTAAGCCGTGGAATTGATATGAAAAAGGTAGGAACAAAGAAAGGTTTTATTTATCGTACTTTTGAAGAATTATTTGATACCATTCATAATGTAGTAGAGGTCATGTCTAAAAATACCTTAAAAGAGAATTTAAAAATTGTATTAGATATTCTTATTCTTATTGTAATTGTATGTGTCATAAAAATTCCATTCATTTTGATTGAAAATATGGGAGATAGTCTATTTGATTCAATTAGTAGTCCAATTGTTACAAACATTTGGGGATTAGCCATTGACTTTGTTTATATTATTGTTGCTATCATGGTATTTATGAATATATTTACAAAATGGTTTAAAAATCTAAAAAAACCAAAAGAAGAGAAAAAAGTAAACGAACTTCCAAAAGTAAAAATGGAAGGGAATGAACTAGAAGGAATTAGTTTAACAAATAATGAAGAGGAAAAAAAGTAATCCAAATAAAGTGTGATAACTTTTTTATTAACTGAGACAGAGTCTAAATTTATCGGAAAAGGAAAAAGTAGACTAAAATGAAGGATAAGCAATAGAATGAATAGTAAAAGATTTAGAGTTGGAAGTAGAAAGATTAGGAATATTGGAAG
>CANQRJ010000003.1 GCA_947626215.1 uncultured Bacilli bacterium | reverse complement strand
GTACAATAATTTTATAACACATTCTTTCGCTTGCTCAAGATGTGCTATAAAATGCTTTACATTATATAATAAATAAAATTTTTTCTAAGAAGAATTAAAAAAACTACTAAACTAAATGATAAATTGTTGATAAATAAAAA
Organism: uncultured Bacilli bacterium; assembly: GCA_947626215.1. Classification (GTDB taxonomy): domain Bacteria; phylum Bacillota_I; class Bacilli_A; order RF39; family UBA660; genus Ventrenecus. Next base: position 29,627 of record CANQRJ010000003.1, on the reverse strand, counting down.
AACTTATAATATAAGGACATATTAGCAATTTTAATTTGACTAACTGCAAAACTCGATTGAGTGATGTTTTTACGATTTTTAATCCACTGTAGTCGTTCTGTATAATACATATTTCCCTTTGTTGTGTTTATACTATTGTTATAGCTAAATTAGTTGACGAGTGAACAGAAGTGTTGTAAAATGTATAGAGAATAGGAGTAAAAAATGTGAAAAATAAAAAAGCATTAATTGTGATAGGATTATTCATATTACTATTTAGCATTATAGGAATGAGTTACGCATTTTGGCAATTAAGACTATCTCAAATAGGGGAAAACCAAATCGCGTCCAGTTGCTTTGATGTAAAATTAGAAAAAGAAGGAACAACGATTTATTTAGACAAAGCTTTTCCTATAGATGATGAAGAGGGAAGGACATTAACGCCATATAAATTTACCATTACAAATAAGTGTGATGCGAATGCAAGCTATCAAATTAACTTAGAAACTTTAGAAAAATATAATACGAATACAATGATAACGGAAGATATAAGATTAAATGCAGAATATATTCGAGCTCAATTAAATGAAGTTGTCATAGAAGAAGAATTAGAAACAGAAATAGAAAAAGAGATTGTAAATTTAAATGATGATATTAAGGTATCTCCGACATTAGATAATGAAGAAGTAAAATCTTATGATGCATTTAATCTAGCTACAGGATATTTAAAACCAAAAGAATCAAAAAGTTTTGCTTTAAGAATATGGTTAGATGGAAAATTAACAGTAGAAGATAATAAAGATGCGATGAATAAAACATTTGTAAGTAAGATTACAGTTGTTACAAGTTATTTAAGCGAATCCCAGATGAAACCACAAGTAGATTTAGAGTTAGCAGTATGCGAAAGTAATATTATTGCACAAGCAAAAGTAGCTTCATTTGAAGAAAACTCAATCAATACTTATGAATTTAAATTGGATGATAATCCTGATTGGGAAACAAGTGAAAGTTTGACTAAAAGTTATTCCGTAAATCCAGGAAATCATACAGTAACTTTAAAAGTAACAACTAATACAGGTGTGGTTAGTGAAATTAAAAAGACCATAAAAACAGAAATTTATGAGGAACCAACAACTGCGGTATTAGGAGGAAAAACAATAGAATTAACCACAGAAGGAAATGGATTGTATAAAGTAGGGCATTGTGATGTTACTGGAACAACAGATGATATAGGCTTTAGCCAAGAAGAATATCGATATGCAGGAGTAAATTATGATGAAACTAGTAATCCAACAGATTATGTACATAATTATGTAAGATTTAATGAAGAATTATGGCGAATCATAGGACTTGTAAATGTTAAAACAAGTAGTGGAAATATCGAACAAAGATTAAAGATTATTAAAGATGAAAGTATAGGAAGTTATGCGTGGAATAATGAGAATAACAATGATTGGACACAATCAACTTTAATGAAGATTCTAAATGAAGCATACTATGAGAGCACAAATGGAAACTGCTCTCAGTATGGTGCCTATAATTGTGATTTTAATACAAAAGGAATAAAAGAAACAACAAAAGGGATGATAGATGATGAAATTATATGGAATATTGGAGGATGGGATACATCAAACGTATTAACAGAGGCAATATATAACTATGAAAGAGGACAAATTGGAGGATATGATGCACCTACAAAATACGAATGGAGTGCAAGCAATACAATAGAAGAAATCACGTTTCATAGTATAGGAATAATGTATGCAAGTGATTATGGATATGCAGTTGGAGGAACAAATAGAAATATATGTTTATCAGAAACAACTTTATGGAATTATAATGAATGTTATGATAAAGATTGGCTATATTTTGATCGTGAGCAATGGTTTTTAATGCCAAATTCTTTGGGAAACCTTTTTGCATTCTATGTGTATTCGTATCCGTCAGGGCGTGTTATTGCTGACGATGATCGTGTTTACTCCCCTTTTGGAACTCATCCCGTAGTGTATCTGTCATCGAAAGTAAAAATTGTAGATGATGGTCATGATGGAAGTTATGAAAACCCATATGATTTAGAATTAACAGAATAGGAGTAAATGAAATAAGCAAGAAAAGCACTTGTTTATAACAATCTTAATGAGTTATCTAGGAATTAATATTATAGATTTTTGGGAGGAGGTGAAAGAATTGGAAAAAGATAGAAGTTCTAAAGTAATTGCAATTGTCGCGTTGATCGTCGCAGTGGTTGGCTTATCTGTAGGTTTCGCGGCATATTCGCAAAATTTAGTGATTAGTTCTTCTGCAGAAGTAAAAGGAGATGCTAGTAAATTTGATGTTCAGTTTTCTACAAGTAATTCTTCCGTGGCCGAGGAAAAAGAAGTTACTCCGAAGTATAGTCCAACGAATGATGAATTTTTTACTGCTACAAATGCAACCATTGATGGGACAAAGATTTCAAATTTAAAAGCAACTTTTAAAGAAGGGAAAGAAAAACAAACAGTAACTTATGATTTCTATGTTTACAATAATGGGGAATTAAATGCATTTTTGAAAAGTGTGACTTTTGCACAAGAGAGTCCACAATGTAAATCTTCAGCAAGTGGTAATCCTGCTTCAGAGAATCTTGTTACCGAGGCTTGTTCTGATGTTTCAGTAAAAGTTACAGTAGATAGCACTTCTTATGATAAAACTACGGATAATCTTAATGTAGAATTGCCAGCTAAAGAAACTGGAAAATCTGTTTCAGTTGTAATAGAATATGCAGATTCTAAAGCCGTTGACGGAGATTTTGACGTTACATTTGGAGATATTACATTGAATTTTAGTTCAGCTCAAGCTTAATAATATAAAAAAATATATTAAAGTGCTTTTAATATATTTTCACAAAATTATTTAGGAGGCAAAATGAAAAAAAGTTATAAAAAATTATTATTGTTCTATTTTGTTTTATTTTTTGCTTTGATTTTAAATAGTTTTGTTTCAAATATATTAAGTAATACTAGAATGATCTTGTTTTTAATGATTATTATGATCATTTTCTATTTTGGGTTTGGATTTGAAAAAGATCGGCATCGATATATTAAAGATATTTTATTAGAAGAAACCATATTTTTTATTATATTTTTCTTACTCTATTATATATCTGGTATGTTTTTTGGATTTGCAAGGGTAGATAATTATTATACTATATATAATATAGTATATATTATTTTACCAATTATAATTACTATTTTATTAAAAGAATTTTTAAGATATCAAATGCTAATGAAATCAGAAGGAAACCATTTTTTATTCATTTTAACTACTCTTTTGTTTTTATTTTTAGATTTATCTAATTCCATTTATATGAATTTAAATGGTAGTAATTATGAAATATTTCTATTTATAGCTATCACTGTATTACCAACTATTGGAATAAATATTGCTTGTAGTTATATTGGATATAAAACGGGTTACAAACCTACTATCTTTTTTCGCTTAGTAATAGAGCTATTTTTATACTTACTTCCTTTTGTTCCAAACCCAAATCAATACATATATTCTATTGTTTGGCTTTTTGTTCCAATTCTAATGTGTTATAGAGTGTACCTATTTTATCAAAAAGATAGAGATGAAGAAGTATTGAGAGATTATCATAAGAAAAAAATTGGAACACTTATTTTGCCAACTATGATTACAATCTTTCTAGTATATATTACATCAGGTTATTTTCATTATTATGCTTTAGCAATTGCAAGTGGCAGTATGACTCCAACTATTTGTAAAGGAGATGTTGTGATTGTAGAAAAAACAAATCAATATGAAAATATTGAAATTGGTGAAATTATTGCTTATAAATATGACGATATTGTAATTGTGCATCGACTTGTAGAAAAAGTAAAAGATAATCAACATTATTACTTTTATACAAAGGGTGATGCGAATGAGAATATAGATGAATATCCTATTACGGAGGAAATGATTCTTGGTGTTGTAAATCTTAAAATCCCCTATATTGGATTACCTACCGTGTGGCTAAATAATAAATAAGGAGAATGGTTATGAATGGAAAGAAAAAATTAATGAAAATGGTTAACCAAATGAAAAAGAAGAAACCTATTAAAGAAGAAAAAAATAAAATTTATATTAGTTATAATATGAGGCTATTTTTAGTTGTGATTCTTTTTGTTCTTTCATTTGGATGTTGTTTGTATTTAGCACTTCATTCTTTTCAATATAAACATCCTGAAACTATTTCCTATCAAGAGCAAAAAGATGTGAATTATAAAGTATATTTAAAACCTAATGATTTTTATGAACAGGAATATTTAGATGAAAATATGATGTATGTTGCAAATTTAATTGATCATATTTCTATCGACTTTCTTTATAATTTTAATATTGAAAAACCAATATTTTTAGATTTTGATTATCAAATTATTGGAGAAATTACGATATATAATCCATCTACAAACGTTAATTATTTTCAAAAAGATTATACATTAATGGAACCCAAAAAAGTTTCTTTAAAAGAACAAGATGCTTTTTCTATTAAAGAAAATGTTGTTATTGATTATGATTATTATAATCAATTAGCTAATACTTTTAAATCTAATTATGGAGTTCATTCGGAAAGTAATTTAAAAGTGTATTTACAAATCCATAAAGATGGAGCGAAGTATAATATTGATTTAACTGATACGCAAAATAGTGAAGTAACCATTCCTTTATCTTTAAGTGCCGTTCAAATTAAATTTGATGTAGCAGGAGGACATCAAGATAATGAAATCGTGATCCAAAAAGCATGGGTTTTTCAACCTTTTATATTTATTTTAGAAGTAATTTTATTTATTATCGCGGCATTTTGTCTTTCTAGAATTATAAACTATGTATTTTTAGTGTTTAGACCAAAAAGTTCTTATGATAGAATGTTAAGTAATATTTTGAAAAATTATGATCGACTTATTTCTGAAACCAAAACTGGGATTTCTTTTGAAAAATATCATATTATAGAAATTGAAAAATTTGAAGAATTACTAGATATACGAGATAATTTAAAGTTACCAATTATGTATTATAATATTGTAAATCACCAAAAATGTTATTTTTATATAAAACATAATGATGATGTTTATCTTATGATTTTAAAAGCAGTAGATTTAGAGCAAAAGAAGAAAAATTAAATTTTATTTTTAATGCGAAAAATGTAATAGGAAGGAATGATAAGAATGATAAAAAAAAGAAAAAAAATGGATCGAAATTTCTTTCTTGTTTTTCTTTCTTTCTTTTTTGTTGTAATTGTGTTTTTTCTTTCTATTGGATGGTCTACGTTTAGTCAAAATTTATTGGTGGATCATATAGGAGTCACAGTTCGTGCTCAATCTGACATAAGAATTACTGATTTTTCCGTTTCGAATGATGGAGTTTCTCAAACTAATGGAGCTATATCTATGTGGGAAGAATTTAATGTAAATAAAATAGAATCTTCAGTTTATTTGCCAAATGATACATCAAAAATAAAATATAAAATTGAAATTACAAATTTTGGAAATGTAGATATGGGTATTTTTGATATAACTGGATTATCTAGTGAATTAGAAATTGAAAGTATCGAAAATTATACTGTAGGTCAAAAATTATGTAATAATGATAAATGTAATCTAGGCATGAAAAAAGATATTTATATTACGATAGGATATAAAAACGGAGTAAAACCAAGTTCTAAAGAAGATTATATCGTTCATCTGGACTTTGATTTTAGAAAAATTTATAAAGTGACTTATGTAGATCTTTATGGAAATTTGCCTAATGAAATTATTGAAGGTGGGACATTAACGGCTACTTTTAATCAAGCACCATATGATATTATTGTATATCAAAATAATGTAGAAATAAGGAATTATACTTTGAATCAAAATGTCTTTACTTTGCAAGATGTAAGAGGGGATATCTCTGTTTCTTTAGCGCCTTTTCTATTTGATGTAAAATCTAATAAATCAGAGCTTGATATTACGGAGGGTAGTGGGTCTGTTACTCTAACATTAACAAATTATAATTCTGATAGATATAACCATTTTGATATTAATTATGAAGTTTCTGTTGAAGCAAATTCTAAATTTAATTTTAATTATAGAGGAGATGCTCAAAAAGGAGTTTTAAGTAATGGAAGAAGTACAAAACAAGTGATTATTGATGTCACTCCTGTGGATGATAGTAATGTAAAACTTTTAGATAATTTTATAATTACCATTAAGACTACTTCTCCGGTAGAAAGTACAAAACAAATTTCTATTAGTGTAAAACGAACCTTTATGTATGTTGGAAACGTAGATGGTACATATTCTTCTGAAATTGATTGTACTCATGTGCCAAATTATAAAAATTTAACTGCAGATAATTTCTTGTTTAATGTAGAAGAAATTAATATTCCTGAACCAGCTCATGGAACATTGACTTTTACAAAAACTTATAATCCTAATACTGGAAAATTAACTGTAGCTAGAAATTCTATAACCGGACATGGCACAATATCTTTTAAAGGACAAATTTATGCTACAACGGAAGCAAAAGAATTAACTACGAAATCCGGAGATTATGTGGTTCAATTTGATTGTACACACGTAGAACATTATTATGATAAAACAGAAAATAGCTTTATTATTGACATGATTAAGCTAGAGATACCTACATCTACTGCTGCTCCAGATGGAGCGTATGGAAGATTACAATTTACAAAAGTGTATGATCCTGTTTCAGGAGTTTTAACTGTTACTCGTTCTTCTATTACGGGAACAGGTATAATCATTCATCCATATTACACTGTTTATGCACCATAATTGACTTTATCTTTTCTAAAATTATTTTTTTGACATATATAAATTAAAGAAAGTGCTTGTTTTTTCTATTAATTTATGTTAATATCGTAGTCGAGTGGGAGGGATATGCGGACTCGCCCTAGACCACTAACATGAAAAAATTCCAAAGAAAGGAGTGGATTTTCGTGGCGAAAGAAGTCGTTAAGAAAATTAAATTACAAATTGAAGCTGGAAAAGCAAATCCTGCACCTCCAGTTGGTACTGTTTTAGGTCCTGCTGGTATTAACATCCAAGATTTTTGTCAAAAATTTAATGAAGCAACTCGTGACAAAATGGGAGATGTTGTTCCATGTGAAATTTCAATTTATGATGATCGTTCTTTTGATTTTGTTTTAAAAACTCCACCTGCAGCATTCTTACTTAAAAAAGTAGCAAAGATTCAAAAAGGAAGTAAGAAAGGCGCAAATGAAGTGGTGGCAACAATTTCAAAAGATGAATTACGTTCTATAGCAGAAACAAAATTACCTGACTTAAATGCATATACTGTAGAAGAAGCAATGAATATCATTGAAGGAACCGCGCGTAATATGGGTATTGCAATTAAAGGTGTAAATGATAAAGAACTTGCAGAACAAGCAAAAGAAGCTCAAAAAGAAGAAGCAGAAAGAGCAGAACGTGAAGCAGAACTTGCCGAGATGGAAGCAGAAGCAAAAGAAAGTACAAGTGCTGAAGTGGAAGTAATCGGTAAGGAAGAAGAAACTGAAAATAAACAAGAAGAATAAAATATAATTTTTTTAGTCCGCTAATAAACCACAGTTAGGAGGGAAAATAATGAAAAAAGGTCGTAAATATGTGGAAGCTAGTAAGCTTGTAGACAAAAACAAGCTTTATAGCGCATCAGAAGCAATTCAATTAATAAAACAAACGAGTACAACAAAATTTGATAGCACTGTTGACTTTGCAATGAAATTAAATGTAGACCCTAAAAAAGCAGATCAACAATTACGTGGATCTTTCGTACTTCCTCATGGAACAGGAAAATCTAAACGTATTTTAGTAATTGCCAAAGGATCTCTTGCAGAAGAAGCAAAAAAAGCAGGTGCAGAATTTGTTGGAGATACAGACATGATTGAAAAAATTCAAAAAGAAAACTGGTTTGATTTTGATGTCATCGTAGCAACTCCAGACATGATGCCTGAGTTAGGAAAAATTGGTAAGATTTTAGGACCAAAAGGTTTAATGCCAAACCCTAAAACCAATACAGTGACTCCAAACCCTGCAAAAGCAGTAGAAGACATCAACAAAGGTATGGTTGAATTTAGAACCGATTCATTTGGAAATATTCATGGTATCTTAGGAAAAAGTTCTTTTGATGAAACGGCATTAAAAGAAAACTTAGAATATGTAGTTACTTCTATTTCTAAAATGAAACCTAGTACAGTAAAAGGTAAATTTATTACATCTATTACTGTATCAACGACTATGGGTCCTGGAATTAAAGTAGATCAAAATTCTTTTGACATTTAATTCGGATTCCATTATAATATGTGTTAGAAAAAAGCGAATTACCGAAGACAGCAAGGGGGTTATCCTTAATAATCTTGCCGAGGGACGTGAAAATATACATTAGCTCGTCCTTAATCGGTTCGGGCTTTTTCTATAAATTAAGCAAAGGAGGACATTATGGCTAGCACAAAGATTCTTGATGCTAAAAAAGGCATTGTAAGTGAAATTGTAGATAGTATCAAAGGTAGTGAATCTGTGATTCTATTTCAATATCAAGGACTTACTGTTGCCGAACTTAGTGAATTAAGAAACAAATTAAGAGAAACAGATGCGACAGTAAAAGTTTACAAAAACACATTACTTAAAAGAGCGCTTGATGAATTAAACTTGAGTTTCGAAGGTTTCTTAGAAGGACCTAATGCAATTTGTTTTGGTAAAAATTTATTAGAACCTATTAAAGTTTTATCAGAATTTGCAAAAGATCATGAGAAAATGGAAATTCGTGTTGGTATCATTAGTGGTTCTGTGGCAGATATAGCCACGATTAAAGAATATGCATCGATTCCATCAAAAGAAGGATTACTTACTATGTTTGCAGGTGGTCTAATCGAGCATATTAGAAATTTCTCAATTGCAGTAAATTTACTTGCAGAACAAAAAGAAAATTAGAAAGGATGATTTAGATGACAAATAAGGACATTATTGAAGCTTTAAAAAGCAAAACTTTATTAGAACTAAAAGAATTAGTGGACATGATGAAAGAAGAATTTGGAGTAGATCCAAGTGCTGTTGCAGTTGCTGCTGGCCCTGTGGCTAGTACAGAAGAAGCTACTGATGTAAACAAAACTGTAGTATTAAAAAGTGCAGGAGGAAACAAAATCGCTGTAATTAAATTATTAAAAGAAATTACAGGATTAGGATTAGTAGAAGCAAAAGGTTTAGCTGACAATGGTGGAAATGTAAGAGAAAACATTCCTGCAGAAGAAGCAAATCAAATTAAGGCTCAACTTGAAGAAGCCGGTGCTGAAGTCGAACTTGCTTAATAAAAAGAATTGGTTTAACACCAATTTTTTTTATGGAAGAAAAGTTGCAGTTGAGAAATATTAAAAAATTAGATATAATAAAGACATAGGAATGAGGGATTTTGGTGAAAGATAAAATATTTACAATTCTAAAAGTGTTAATTATTGTTTTACTAGTTGGATGGATGGTTTTATTTGTAGTAGATTATTTTAGAGCAAAAAGTGGTGAAAAACCTTTTGTATGTTTAAAAGAAAATACAAAAACAAAAGGGGCGGAATCTTATTATGAATGTATCAGTTTTGGATATAAATATTTTGAATATAACGGAGGTGGTACGACCGCGCCAGGTTATGGATTCAGTGCCATTTTTGTTAAAAATGAATTTGAGAAAAAAATGGAGGGTTAATTATGTTAAGGAATAACCACGGTTGGGGGTTAAAAGAAATGTTATTCCTATCTGCGATTTTATTACTTTTTGTATTAGTCATAGCTGTATTAGTAAGTCAATTATATGGCAGTGCAACAAGTAGCAGTAGTTCTTCTAAACCTAACGAATATAGAAAAGTAGAGCAAGTGTTAACAAGTGCTGCCAAAAAATATTATCGAAAAAATAAAGAAGTAGATTATATTTTAGCAGATGATTTAATTCTTGAAGAATATTTATCTTTAAAAGATTTAACAGTTGGAAATGACATTTGTGATGGATATGTTACAGTCGATAACAATTCTTTTGAGGCATTTATTTCTTGTGAAAATTATGAAACAGAAGGATATTGATTCTTATGAGTAGTGTGAATTTAAGAAAAATGCATACTCTAAGTATTATATGGGGTGCTTTGTTAATTTTGATTGTAATGGGTTTAACAGTATTTGGTTTTTACTATAAACATGTCACGAAAGTATATCGAGATTTTGAAATAGAATTAGCTAATAAAACAAAAGAATACTTATTAAATCAATCTTATGTTTATGAAGATACGGCACGTTATTCAATGGATGAATTAATTCAAAATCACGTGATAGAAAATAATAAAGTCAATGACAAAGATTGCAATGGCTATGTAGAAGTAGAATATTTGGATGGGCATCATGAATATACAACTTATTTAAAATGTGGGATGTATAAGACAAGAGGATATAAAGAAATATAAAAGAAAGAAGGGCTTAGTATGAAAAAGTATATTGGTATAATACTAATTATTACATTTATTTTTATACTAAGCATTTTTTTAATTTTAAGAAAACCATTAAATCAAGAAACCGAAAAAAATATAATATTAGATCCTTCTTCTTACAGTACAACACTCATCGTTGAAACAGAAAAACAAAAAATAAGTTATGAAATGAATGTAGATACATTAGGACATGATGTTTATGTAAAAGATAATTATTTTGAAGAAGTAGAAGAAGCACTTTATCGATTCAAATATTCAGAGAAACAATACATATGTTATACTTTTGAATGTGATCCAGATAGTAAATTAGAATGTAAGCGTAATTGGATTGAAATGAAATACGATTTGAAAACCGAAGAAGAAGTAAGAGAAAAAGACATATCCAATCTTTATTTAGACATGAAAAAAATCATTCAAGAAAATAAAATTAAAGAAGGCGAAACAAAAACTATAAAAGAAATTTCAAATACTTATTTTCGATCTTATATAAGTTTATTAAATAACATAAAATTAAATGATTTTAAAGAGTTTTCATTTTATTACTCTATGAAAGAAAATTATATTAATGGAGTGGCTCTCACAAATTCAAAAAATGAAAAAATATATGTTTTATTTAAAAATTACAATCAATTTAAAGAATTAGAAGATTTATATGAATTTTCAAATGAATAAGATAGGCAGTTGAATTTTTATGAAAAAGGGTTTTACTTTATTAGAATTGTTGGCAGTAATAGTAATATTAGGAATAATATCTACAATCGCGATTCCTGTGTATATAAGTGTTTCAGAAAATATAAAACAAAATCTTTACAACACAAAAATGGAAGAAGTATTAAGTAAAAGTGAGAAGTTTGCAGAAGATAACGGAATAGTTGCTTTTGATATTAGAACATTGATAGAAAATGGTTATCTTAGTGCTGATAATGAACTAGGAGAATACAAAAATCCTATAACAGATCGTGATATGGGATGCGATATTATAAATGTAACCTTTACGGATGGATTTTATCACGCGAATTTAACGGAAAGTGATATTTGTTATGATAGAGAAGAAATGGAAAGCATTTATGGAACAGTAGAATTATACTGGGTAAATAAAAATGGAGAAGAAATCGAAAAAGAATCAAATTGGAAAAAAGAAGATTACATAAAAGTAAAATATCGATTAAAAGAAGGATACGAAAATCTTGAAATAGATAGTTTGGATTGGAGTGGCTTAGAAAATATTCATTGCAATAAAGAAGACTTAGAAAGTGAAAGATGTACAGAATATATTATAGAAACGAATGAAAATAGTATTCGAAACGTAGAAGTTCACTTACAAGTGAAATTAAAAATCAATGAAAGCGAAATCCTTTCAAATACAAGCACAAGAATCCAATTAGATGTCCAAAGACCAGTCATTTTAGATGGAAGTGTCACTGTAGATAATAATATAGAAACAAGTGGAAAAAGAAGGGTCGAATTTGAAATTACAGATGGTTCTGGAAGTGGAATTTCAGGATACCAATTAGTAACAACTCTTACATCAAATACTTGTGAAAAAGTGAGTAATTATAAATCTGCAACCGAAGGAGTACAAGCAGAATATTTAGAAGACGCAAATAGGTATTATATCTGTGTGAAAGATAAAGTAGGCAATGTCACAAGTGACTTAGATTTAACCAATCCAAGAAATCAAATTATAGTAGAAAACACCGATAAACATATTCCGACAATCAGTCGAATTGAAATTACTTCAAAAGAAGTTGGATGTAGCACCATTGATGCAAATGTAAAAATTGATGCCTCAGATGAAGGAAGTACGAAAGGATTAAAAATATGCATTTCAGAATCTCAATACTTAAATAACTGTAATTGGGAAGATTACCATGAAAATTATACGATAAATTATACTTTCAGTGGGACTTATGAACAACCGAATCGAATTCTTTATGTAAGTGTAATGGATGTTGCCGGAAATATAGTAAATAGACAACAAGCTTATAAATTAGCAGAATGTTATACAGGAGTTCCAAATAAAACTTATTCAAATAATACGGATGTAGATTATGCAGGAGAAAAATGGACAGTGATGAAAGACAATGGATCAAGCATTATGTTAGTAAGTAAAAATAATGTGACCACAATGGCTATGTCGAATTCATCCGTCTATTCTTGGAGTTCTTCGCAAGCGAGGAATTGGCTTATCAACACTTGGATAAATAGTAATCAAGTTTTAAAAAAAGATTATGCAAATGGATTAGTATCGATGTCATTTTCTGATGGATCATCTAGTTATAACGAAAAAATTCGCTTATTAACAAAAGATGAATCAAATAATTATCCAAATGGAAGTGGTACCCCTTTTTGGTCTATAACAAAAAATGGAAACAATGTATGGTACTCTTTATCAAACGGTGGAAAAAGTTATACGACATATAATATTACTACCTCGACTTGTTATTCAGGCAGAAATAAAAAAGTTTCTAATATAACCACTTCAAGAAATATTGCAAATACATCTAGCACGTCTACCGTAAGTGCTCCAAATAAAACTTCTGTGCCTTCTGCAAATGAAACCATATCTCAAACTTCATCGGGTAGTTGTTATTCTTCTTATACTTCATATGATAGTTGCACAGAGCATTGTGAATCATGTAGTTGCCATACTTGTTGCCACGGGGAACACTGTGGACCTGGACTTGAGGATAGTGTATGCGATGTCTGTGAATCTTGTTGTAGAACTTGTTGTGAATCTGATTGTAGCTTCGCAGGCTACAAAGAAAGTGGTGAAAAATATACAAAATATAATTATACCGTAAATAGGCCAACCGCGGTAGTAGGCATAAGACCTGTCATAACCGTTAAAAAACGATATAATTAGCAAGAGAAAGAAAATCAAAAAAATTCTTTCTTTTTTTCTGATTTTCTGTAAAAAAGTGCTTGCATTCTCATATATTTTATAGTAAAATTGAATCTGTATGACGGCATAGATGTGCGAGGTTACCGATACGCTAGGATGCGTTGCTAGTATTTCGGAGAACTTGTACGGAGCAAGTCTATACAAGATATAGGCGAAAGGAGGACATAAAAGTATGTCAAAGAGTAAAGTTCGCATCAACTTAAAAGCTTTTGATTCTAAAGTATTAGATTTAGCAGCTGGAAAGATTGTTGAAACTGTAAAAAGATTAGGAGGTACCGTATCAGGACCAGTTCCACTTCCAACAGAGATTGAAAGAGTAACTGTTTTACGTGCAGTACACAGATACAAAGACGCTCGTGAGCAATTTGAAAGTCGTACTCATAAAAGACTTATCGATATTGTAGATCCTAACAAAGAAGTCATTGATGCTTTAACAAGACTTGATTTACCAAGTGGCGTAGAAATCAATATTAAATCAAATTAAAAATAAGAAAGGAAAGAAATTATGAAAGGAATCTTAGGACGTAAAGTTGGAATGACCCAAGTGTTCACCAAAGATGGAAAACTTATTCCTGTTACAGTTGTAAGTGTAGAACCTAACGTTGTAATGCAAATTAAAACAACTGAAAAAGATGGATACAATGCCATTCAACTTGGCGTAGAAGACAAAAAAGAAAAAAATTCGAGTCGTGCAAGTGTTGGACACGCTAAAAAAGCAAACACACTTCCTAAGCGCTTCTTAAAAGAAATGAGAGATATGGAAGGCACTTATCAAGTTGGAGATACGATAAGCGCAGATTTATTTACTGTAGGTGACATTGTAGATGTTACAGGTACAAGTAAAGGAAAAGGATTCACAGGTGTTATTAAAAGACACGGACAAAGTCGTGGACCAGAAACACATGGATCAAATTATCACAGAAGACCAGGTTCTATGGGAACCATGTTACCAAAAAGAGTATTAAAGGGAAAAAGATTATCAGGACATATGGGAGTTGATACGGTTACCGTTCAAAACCTTGAAATCATTGAAGTCAATACAGATGAAAATTATATTTTAGTAAGTGGAAATGTTCCAGGAGCTAAAAATAGTTTCGTACTTATTAAAAGTGCTATAAAAAATACACGTAAGAAAAATCCAAAAGAAATTATTTCTTATGTAGAAGAAACAGTAGATGAAGTAGTAGAAGAAGAAAGTACACCTGCGGAATCGATAGAAGAAACGGTTGAAGTAAGTGAAGAACCTTCTACAGAAGAGACTCAAGATTATTCTTCTGAATCTACAGAGGAATAGAATCATAGAAAGGAAAAAATGAAATGAAAAAAGTTGAAGTTAAAAATTTAAAACTTGAAAAAGTAGGCGACATTTCTTTAAATGATTCTATTTGGGCTATCGAGGTTCATGAAGACGCTTTAAAGAAAATGGTTCGTTTACAACTTGCTTCTGCTCGTCAAGGCACACACAAAACGAAAAATCGTGGAGAAGTTTCTGGAGGCGGAAGAAAACCTTGGAGACAAAAAGGAACAGGACGTGCAAGACAAGGATCTACTCGTGCAGTTCAATGGGTAGGTGGCGGAATCGCTCATGGAGTACAACCAAGAGATTATGGATTCAAAATTAATCGTAAAGAAAGAGTACTTGCTTTAAATAGTGCTTTATCAGATAAACTTGCAAACAAAAAAGTTTATGTATTTGATTCTTTAGAATTCCCAACAAATAAAACAAAAGATATAAAAGAATTTTTAAAGAACGCAAAAATAGAAGGAAAAGTTTTATTTGTGACTGCGGATGATGCAGAAAACTTATTCCTAGGATGTAGAAATCTTGCCAATACTTATCATATCTTTGCAGATGAAATCAATGTTTTAGATATTTTAAATGCAGATGTATTAGTATTAGATCAAGATGCCGTAAAAGTTATTGAGGAGGGACAAAATCATGCGTAATCCAGATAGTATTCTTGGACCAGTGATTACTGAAAAAAGTGTTACTGCTCAGCAAAATGGCGTATATACATTTAAAGTAGACAAAAAAGCAACGAAATCACAAATTAAAAGTGAAATTGAACGTCAATTTGGAGTAAAAGTATTAAATGTAAATACGTTAAATACAAAATCAAAACGTCGTCGTATGGGACGTTACGAAGGAAAGTCAAAAACTTATAAGAAAGCAATGGTTACCTTAGCACAAGGTTCTTCCATTGAAATGTAGGAGGTGTAAGGGATGGCAATAAAAAAATATAAACCAACGACAAATGGACGTCGTGGAATGAGTACTCTTTTAAATGAAGAACTTACAAAAACTCTTCCTACAAAAAGTTTACTTCAAAAGAAAACGAAAACCGGAGGACGTAATAACGAAGGAAAACTTACTGTTCGTCATATAGGTGGCGGAGCAAAAAGAAAATATCGTATCATCGACTTTAAAAGAAATAAAGTGGGAGTGACTGGACGTGTTGCATCGATTGAATACGATCCAAACCGTAATGCCAACATCGCGCTTATTAATTACCGTGATGGAGAGAAAAAATATATTATCGCGCCTCAAGGATTAAAAGTAGGAATGATTATTGAAAATGGAGAAAATGCTGACATCAAAGTTGGAAATGCTCTACCATTACAAAATATTCCTGTTGGTACAGTCATTCATTGTATTGAATTAAATCCTGGAAGTGGTGCAAGCCTTTGTCGAAGTGCAGGATCTTCTGCTCAAATACTTGGACGTGAAGGAAAATATGTAATGGTTCGTTTACAATCTGGTGAAACAAGAAAAATTTTAGGAAATTGTATGGCAACCATTGGAGTGGTAGGAAACGAAGATTATGAACTTGTAAACATCGGAAAAGCCGGAAGAACAAGACATATGGGAGTAAAACCTACAAACCGTGGTTCAGTAATGAACCCTAATGACCATCCACATGGTGGTGGAGAAGGACGTGCTCCAGTTGGACGTAAGAGTCCTATGACCCCTTGGGGTAAACCTGCGCTTGGTTATAAAACAAGAAAAAATAAGAAAGCTTCTGACAAACTTATTGTTAGTCGTAGAAAGAAATAGGAGGGAATTATGGCAAGAAGTTTAAAGAAAGGACCTTTTGCAGATGAACATCTACTAAAAAAGGTTGATAAATTAAATGAAAGTAATAAAAAAGAAGTTGTAAAGACCTATTCTCGTCGTTCTACTATATTCCCTAGTTTTGTAGGACATACCTTTGCAGTACATAACGGAAAAGAATTTATTCCTGTTTATGTAACAGAAGAAATGGTAGGCCATAAATTAGGTGAATTCGCGGCTACTCGTAAGTTCGGCGGACATGCAGGTCAGAAGTAGGAGGATGTATATGGAAACTTATGCAATTCATAAAAGTGCTATGGTGGCTCCTAGAAAAGCAAGAATGACAATGGATTTAATTCGTGGAAAAAGCATTTCTGCTGCTAGAGATATTCTTAGTACAACAAATACAAAATCAAGTCGTTTAATCGCTAAAGTTTTAAATAGTGCGGTTGCAAATGCCGTGAACAATTTTAAAGCAGACGAAAACGAACTTATTGTCTCAGAATGTTTTGTAAATCCTGGACCTGTATATAAAAGAATTAAATTTGCATCCAGAGGAAACATTGATCGTAGAGACAAAAGAACAAGTCATATTGTTGTAAAAGTAAGTGACGGAAAGGAAAGTGTAGAATAATGGGACAAAAAGTAAATCCAATTGGTTACCGTTTAGGTGTAAACAAAGATTGGTCATCTAAATGGTATGCCGACAAAAAGGATTTTGGTACAACTTTAAATAATGATTTAAAAATACGTTCTTATTTAGAGAAAAATCTAAAAGATGCAGCCGTTGCTTCTATTACAATTGAAAGAAAAAAGAAACGTTGCGAAGTAACAATTTGTACAGCAAAACCTGGAGTAATCATTGGACGTGGTGGAGAAGACATCGACAAATTACGTAAAGCTTTATCAAAAGTAGCAAAAGAAGATGTTTATGTCTCTATTACCGATGTATCAAAAAGTGCCGATTTATGTGCTAAATTAGTAGCAGACTCTATTGCAATGCAAATTGAAAATCGTGCTCCATTTCGTAGTGCACAAAAACGTGCGATTAGAAATACCATGAAAGCAGGAGCTAAAGGAATTAAAACTTTAGTATCTGGTCGTTTAGGAGGAGCTGAAATGGCTCGTAGTGAAGGTTATACTGAAGGAACTGTACCTCTACATACCATTCGTGCCGACATTGACTATGCCGAATCTGAGGCAAACACAACATATGGAAAAATTGGTGTAAAAGTATGGATTTATAAAGGTGAAATTCTTCCTACAAAAAAGAATGTAAAGGAGAGTGATTCCCATGTTGATGCCAAAAAGAACTAAATATCGTAAACCACATCGTTTAAGTTACGAGGGACATGCCAAAGGGAATACAGAATTACATTTTGGAGATTATGGACTTATGGCAACAGAAGGAAATTATATTTCTGCTCGTCAAATTGAGGCCGCTCGTATCGCGATGACACGTTATATGAAACGTGGTGGAAAAGTTTATATTAACATTTTCCCTCATTTAGCCCGTACTAGAAAACCACTAGAACAACGTCAAGGAACAGGAAAAGGAAATGTGGAAGATTGGGTAGCAGTAGTAAAAGAAGGAAAGATCATGTTTGAAATTTCTGGTGTAGATGAAGCAACCGCTCGTGAAGCACTTCGTCTTGCATCTCATAAACTTGCTGTTACAACAAAATTTGTAAAAAAAGAAGGTGAAATCTAATGACTACTCAAGAAATAAGAAATTTATCAAATGAAGAAATATTAGAAAAAATTAAAACAGGAAAAAGTGAATTATTAAATTTACGTATGCAAAATGCAAGAGGGTCTTTAGAAAAACCACATAAAATAAATGCTCTTAAAAAAGACATTGCAAGAATGATGACAATTTTAAATGAAAGAAAAATGGATGGAGGGAATAAATAATGGCAGAGCAAAAAAGACAAGAATTAGTTGGTAAAGTTGTAAGTGCATCAAGTGATAAAACAATTACTGTGCTAGTTGAAACTCATAAAAAACATCCATTATATGGAAAACGTGTAAAATATTCAAAAAAATATGCAGTACACGATGAAAAAAATATAGCAAAAGTAGGAGATACAGTCCGTATTAGAGCGACAAGACCATTATCAAAAACAAAAAGATTTGAGTTGGTTGAAGTTTTAATCGAAGCTGTAATTCTTTAGGGAGGTATGAACCATGATAATGCAAGAATCAAGACTTAAAGTTGCAGATAACACAGGAGCTCGTGAAGTTCTAGTCATTCGTAACTTAGGTGGAAGTAAAAGAAAATCATCAAACATTGGCGATATTGTAGTTTGTACAGTAAAAAAAGCCATCCCTAATGGAACTCTTAAAAAAGGAAAAGTTGTAAAAGCTGTTATTGTAAGAAGTGTAGAAGGCGTAAGAAGAAATGACGGAAGTTATATCAAATTTGACGATAATGCATGTGTCATTATTCGTGATGATAAAACTCCTGTTGGAACACGTGTATTAGGACCTGTAGCTAGAGAACTTCGTGAAAAAGATTTCATGAAAATTGTATCTTTAGCGAGTGAAGTTATATAGGAGGTATTTATGAAGATTAAAGTTAACGATGAAGTATTAATACTTGCCGGAAAAGATAAAGGAAAAACAGGCAAAGTCATTAAAACATTAAAAAATAAAGATAAAGTTGTTGTTGAAGGCATCAATATGATTAAAAAACATCAAAAACCTAATAATGAAAACCAAAATGGTGGGATCTTCGACATGGAATCTCCTATACATGTATCCAATGTGAAAAAAATAGATTCAAAAGATACAAAAAAGAAAGCTAAGAAAGATTAAGGTGGGAATTTATGAGTACATTTAAAGAATTATATAATAAGGAAATTGTTCCTGCATTAATGAAAGAATTTAATTACAAAACAGTTATGCAAGTTCCTAAATTAGAAAAAATTGTGATCAATATTGGTGTTGGTGAAGGACACACTGATGAAAAATTTATTGAAGCGGCTTTAAGAGATCTAGAAGTCATTACAGGACAAAAAGCAGTCGTTACCAAAGCTCATAAATCCATTGCCGGATTCAAAATCCGTGAAGGACAAGCTATTGGAGTAAAAACGACATTACGTGGTGAAAAAATGTATATTTTCTTAGAAAAATTAGTTCGTGTAGCTCTTCCTCGTGTAAGAGATTTCAGAGGAGTATCAAAAACGGCTTTTGATGGGCATGGAAATTATACTCTTGGAATTAAAGAACAATTAATTTTTCCAGAGATTGTATATGATGAAGTATTAAAAATTCGTGGAATGGATGTTGTATTTGTTACAACGGCTAAAACCAACGAAGAGGCTAAGGCATTACTTGCACACTTTAAAATGCCTTTCAAAGGATAGGAGGTTGCTATGGCAAAAACTAGTTTAAAAGTAAAACAATCTCGTACACCAAAATTCAAAGTAAGAGCCTATACTCGTTGTGAAAGATGTGGAAGGCCACATGGTGTATTACGTAAATATCATTTATGTCGTATTTGCTTTCGTGAACTCGCTAATGAAGGTAAAATTCCTGGTGTAAAGAAAGCAAGTTGGTAGGAAGGTGACTAAATATGGTACAAGATAAAATTGCAGATATGCTTACAAGAATTCGTAATGCAAATCAACTTAAATATGATACAGTAGAAGTAATTGGAACAAAAATGACTTTAGGTATTGCCGAAATATTAAAAAGAGAAGGTTTTATTGCCGATTATGTATATGAAAAATCTACAAAAGGAGATAAAATGACCATCACTTTAAAATATGGAGACCGTAAAGAAAGAGTAATCACTGGACTTAAACGTATCAGTAAATCTGGATTACGTGTTTATGCAAAATCTAATGAAATTCCTCGTGTATTAAATGGACTTGGAATTGCCATTATTTCCACTTCTAAAGGTCTTATGACTGATAAAGAGGCCAGAGATGCAAATTTAGGAGGTGAAGTTCTTGCCTATATTTGGTAAGAAGTGCTTATGAGTAGAATAGGAAATCGTAAACTTACAATACCAAGTGGTGTTGAAGTTGCACTAGATAACAACAAACTCACAGTAAAATCTTCTAAAGGTTCATTAGAGTTAATGATTGATCCATTAGTAAGTGTAGAAATTGAAGAATCAGTAATTGAAACAAAACCTAAAGATGGTAGCCCTCGTGCCAATGTTATGAGTGGAACAGTAAACTCACTTATTCACAATATGTTAGTAGGAGTAAGTGAAGGATACGTAAAAGGACTTGAAATTATTGGTGTTGGTTATCGTTTCAATGTTTCAGGAAATAAAATTGGAATTAATGCAGGATTCTCTCACCCTGTGGAAATGGTTGCACCAGAGGGAATTTCTGTAAAAAGTATTAGCAATACAGAAATTGAACTTTCTGGTATTGATAAACAAAAAGTATCTGAATTTGCGGCGAAAGTTCGTGAAATAAGAAGTCCAGAACCTTACAAAGGAAAAGGAATTCGTTATAAAGGTGAATATGTTCGTCGTAAAGAAGGAAAGAAAGCGGCTAAGTAGGTGAGAATATGGTAAAAAAAGAATCAAGTAATGTAGCGCGTCAAAGAAGACATGCTCGTGTAAGAAAGACATTAAGTGGAACAAGTGAAATACCAAGACTTAATGTATTCCGTTCTAATAAAGAAATTTATGCTCAAGTGATTGACGATGAAAAAGGCAACACTTTAGCAAGTTCATCTTCTAAAGTCTTAAAGGTGAATGGTGGAAATATCGAAGGTGCAAAAGAAGTAGGAAAAGATATTGCCCTAAAATGTAAAGAGAAAAAAATCAAAAAAGTCGTTTTTGATAGAGGTGGATATCTTTATCATGGACGTGTTGCAGCTCTAGCCGATGCGGCACGTGAAAACGGATTAGAATTTTAGGAGGGTACGATTATGGCAAGAACACAAAATATGGATCCAAAGAAAAAATTATTGGAAGAAAAAGTTATCAACCTAGGTCGTGTTACCAAAGTTACAAAAGGTGGTAGACATTTTCGTTTCTCTGCTACCGTAGTAGTTGGAAATCGTAAAGGCCTTGTAGGGATGGGAACTGGAAAAGCAAACGAAGTGAATGATGCAATTGCAAAAGCATCAAAGGCGGCAAATAAAAATGTCGTACGTGTTGCAATCGAAGATAATCGTACAATTCCTCATGAGGCAACTGGAAAAGTTGGACGTGCAGTGGTATTAATTAGACCTGCAAAAGAAGGTACCGGAGTCATTGCCGGTGGTGCAGCTCGTGCCGTATTAGAGCTTGCGGGTGTAAAAGATATCGTTTCTAAAAGCTTAGGAAGTAACACTCAAGTAAATGTTGCAAAAGCGACTTTAGAGGCATTAAAATCTGTTCGTACTCCTGCAAAAATTGCTTCTTTACGAGGAAAGAAAGTAGAGGAGTTGTAAGATGAGATTAGAAAGTTTACCAAAAACAAAAGAACTTAAAAATGTAAAACGTGTTGGACGTGGACCTGGAAGTGGTACAGGAAAAACTTCAGGACATGGAGAAAATGGTCAAAAATCAAGAAGTGGTGCATCTATCAATGCATGGTTTCAAGGAGGACAATCTCCATTATATAGAAGATTACCAAAAAGAGGATTTAATAACACACGTTTTGAAACAAAATATGCAGTGATTAATTTAAGTGATTTAGAAAAATTTTTCCAAGATGGAGATGTAGTAACTCCAGAAGTATTAAAATCACGTGGAATTATTAAAAAACAATTAGATGGGGTTAAGGTTTTAGCAAATGGAACACTTACGAAGAAATTAACAGTAAAAGCAAATCGTTTCTCAAGTGTAGCCGTTACTAAAATTGAAGAGTCTGGTGGAAAAACTGAGGTGATCTAACATGAAGAGTGGGTCTATCAAGTTATTTTCTCCTGAAGCCAAAGATTTACGTAAGAGAATTCTTTTTACCATTCTCATTTTAGGTTTCTATGCATTAGGAACAAGAATTACCATTATTTGGGCGGCTCCTTGGTTAGAAACTTTATATGGTCAATTAGAATTTATGGGAATATTTAACTTAATGAGTGGTGGAGGATTTGATCAATTTGCCATCTTTGGACTTGGTGTCACCCCTTATATTAGTGCGTCCATCGTAACTCAGTTATTAACAATGGATATCATTCCTTATTTTAAGGAATTAAAAGAACAAGGATATGTTGGAAGACAAAAAATCAACCGAATCACAAGATACTTAGGTATCGCACTTGCCTTTATTCAATCCTATGTTTTAACTGTTTTCTTACTTGGTGTCACTGATGTAGATATGGTACTTAAAATTACTTTAGTCATGAGTGCAGGTACGGCATTTCTATTATGGCTAGGAGATGAAATCACTAATAAAGGAATTGGAAATGGGCAATCACTACTCATTATGTCTAGTATAGTGCTTTCCTTACCAACGGTGTTTACAACCGCTTATCAAATGTTTATTGGTGCAGGCTCATTTACCTTATGGGTTGGAATTTTATTCTTTATTCTATATCTAATCATGTATCTACTTGTAATAGTAGGTGTTGTATGGATTACATTAGCAGAAAGAAAAATTCCGATTCAATATGCAAATAAAACCGTAAGTGCCTATCGTGAAAAACAATCTTACTTACCACTTAAAATTAACTATGCAGGAGTAATGCCTGTAATATTTGCATCCATGCTCCTTACCATTCCATCTATAGTAGTAAATATTATTGGAAACCAAGCGGCAATAGATTTTGTAAATGATTATATCATGTATACTTCATTTACTGGATTTATCATCTATATGGCTTTGATTGTTTTCTTTAGTTATTTCTATACATTTATGGCAATGAACCCAGAAGAAATGAGCGAAGACTTAAATAAAAGTGGAGCTTATATTCCAGGAGTAAGACCTGGCAAAGAAACCGTAAAATATATTAATAAAGTAGTTTCTAGATTAACACTTGTAGGTTCAATCTTTATTGCCGTATTAGCAGGAATGCCAATTTTAATATCTAATTTAACTGGTTTAGATCGAAGCGCGGCAATAGGTGGAACAGGAATATTAATTGTCGTAGGTGTAGCAATTGAAACTTATAAACAAATTCAAAGTGGATTAGTATCAAGAAGTTTTGCTAGAAGAGGTCGTAGGTGAAAAATGTTATATTTTTAGCTCCTCCTCTTGCAGGCAAAGGAACATTTAGTGAATATTTAATAAAAGAATATGGTTATCAACATTATTCAACAGGAGACTTACTTAGAGAAAAAGCAAAAAGGGATGAAAAATTACAAAATTTACTTTTATCTGGAAGTTTAGTAGATGATGAAACCATTCTAAAAATTGTAAAAGAAGTTTTACAAAAAAGAGAAAGTTCAAAACCATTTATATTAGATGGAGTTCCAAGAACATTGCATCAAGCAAAAAATCTTGATATAATATTAAACGACTTGGGATGTAATGACTTTGTAGTGATTCAAATTAAGACAGAAAAAGACATATTAGTAGACCGAGTAGTAGGTAGAAGAATATGTCCAAATTGTCATAGGTCTTATAATGTATTATTAGAAGGATTTAAACCAAAGAATGAACATATATGTGATGCTTGTGGTTCCACTTTAATACAAAGAAAAGACGATAATTTAGAATCCTTTGAAGTACGTTACCAAGCCTATTTAGAAAGTACGGTTCCTATTATATCTTATTATGAAGAAAAGGGAATATTGAGAACCATTTCAAATAATGAATCGAATCAAGAACGTGCTTTTGAAGAATTAAGGGGTGTTATCAGTGGACATTAAAAGTGAACGAGAAATTCATTTGATGAAAGAAGCAGGCCACATTAATTATCTAGCTCATAAGGAAGTTGAAAAGTATATTCGTCCTGGAGTGAAGACCAAAGAACTGGATAAAAAAATTCATGATTTTATAATAAGTCATGGTGCCACACCATCTTGTTTAGGGTATGAAGGATTTCCAGGCAGTGCTTGTATCTGTGTCAATGATGAAGTAGTTCATGGAATACCGGGAAATAGAAAATTAAAAAATGGAGACATTGTAAAAATTGATTTCACAGTTCGTAAAAATGGGTATGAGTCAGATATGACAAGAACATACTTTGTTGGCGAAGTATCCACTGAAGTAAAACAACTGGTAGAAGATACAGAAAAAGCTTTATATGAAGGACTTTCTGTAATTAAACCAGGAAAAAGAATCGGTGATATAAGTCACGCGATTGAAGAGTATGCGCATCAACATGGCTTAAGCGTCGTAGAAGAGCTTGTCGGTCATGGCATCGGTACTCACATGCATGAAGATCCCGAAGTTCCAAATTATGGACCGGCGGGAAAAGGACCAATCTTAAAAAAGGGAATGACCCTTGCAATCGAACCCATGTTAAACTTAGGAAAAAAAGATGTGGTGTTACTAGATAATGATTGGACCGTGGTGACGGAAGACAAAAGTCCTTCATGTCACTTTGAACATACCATCGTCGTTACAGAAGATGGTTATGAAATATTAACAGGAGAATAAAAATATGGCGAAAAGAAATGATCGAAAAAGTAATTTACAAAGTAAAGATGTTGTAAAAACAGGACCAAGTAAAAATACGAAGTCTGATAAGATTGAAGTGGAAGGAAAAGTAATTGAAGTTACAAAAGGCGGAGATTATATTGTAGAACTTCCCAATGGGCATACTGTAGAGGCCTACGTTTCTGGTAAAATGCGAGTAAGCATGATTCGTGTTCTACCGGGTGATACAGTGACCATTGAACTTTCTCCTTATGATTTAACACGTGGGCGTATTACATGGAATAAAAGATAATGGAGGTATAAAAATGAAAGTAAGAGCATCTGTAAAACCAATTTGTCAAAAATGTAAGGTCATTAAAAGAAAAGGAACCGTTATGGTTATTTGTGAAAATCCAAAACACAAACAAAAACAAGGAAAGTAGGAGGGTATTATGGCAAGAATTAAAAATATTGAATTACCTAATGAGAAACATGTTTGCATTGGCTTAACTGCAATCTACGGAATCGGAAGAAGTCTTGCAAAGACAATTTGTCAAAATGCTGGAGTAGAAGAAACTCGTAAGGTAAAAGATTTAACGGAAGAAGAAATTCAAAAATTACGTAAAGAAATTGATAATCACGTAGTAGAAGGTGATCTTCGTCGTGAAGTTCAAATGAGTATTAAAGAAAAAATGGAAATCAACTCTTATCAAGGAGTTCGTCATAAAAAAGGACTTCCTGTTAGAGGACAAAGAACAAATCGCAATGCTCGTACAAGAAAAGGTAAAGGTAAAGTTGTTGCGAATAAGAAAAAAGTAGGTAAATAGGAGGTTTATTATGGCATATAATAGAAGAAAAAGAAAAGTAAAGAAAAATATTCCAGAAGCAGAGGCTCACATTCATTCTACTTATAACAATACCATCGTAACCATCACAGATAAAGAAGGAAATGTCATTAGTTGGGCAAGTGCAGGAACCATTGGTTATAAAGGAAGTAAAAAGAAAACTCCTTTTGCTGCTGGTACTAGTGCAGAAGCTGCCGGTCGTGCGGCAATGGAAAGTGGCGTCAAAAAAGTTGAAGTACACGTAAAAGGATTAGGTGCTGGTAGAGAAAACGCAATCCGTCAATTACAAGCTGTAGGATTAGAAGTTACAAGTATTATTGATGAAACACCAATTCCTCATAATGGATGTCGTCCACCAAAAAGACCTAGAAATTAATGAAGGAAGGGAATATTAATATGATTAAATTTGAAAAACCAGAATACAAAATCACAGAATATCAAGAAAGCAATCATTATGGAAAATTTGAATTAGAACCACTTGCAAGAGGATTCGGACATACAATTGGAACTGCACTTCGTCGTGTAATGTTATCAAGTATGCCTGGATGTGCGATTAATACAGTAAAAATTGATGGAGTTTTACATGAATTCCAAAAAATTGATGGAGTTTATGAAGACGTAACCTCTATTGTATTAAATTTAAAAAGTGTTGTATTAAAAAATCATACAGAAGAAACTCATGTAATGCACTTAGAAGCCTCAAAAGAAGGACCTGTTACCGCAGGAATGATTGAACATGATCCAGATGTAGAAATTATAAATCCAGATTTTGTAATTTGTAACCTTGTTGAAGGTGGAAAAATCAATATGGAACTTACTTGCAACAATGGAAGTGGTTATGTAGATGCAAAAGAAAATCAAAAATTATTTGCAGAAGATAAACCAGGTGTTATTGCAATTGATTCTTTATATTCTCCAGTAGAAAGAGTAAACTACGAAGTAGAAGGTGCTC
Source organism: uncultured Bacilli bacterium (assembly GCA_947626215.1). GTDB lineage: Bacteria > Bacillota_I > Bacilli_A > RF39 > UBA660 > Ventrenecus. The sequence continues at coordinate 2,919 of CANQRJ010000003.1, read as the reverse complement.
GTGTAGGACATGATGAAAACTATGATAAATTAATTGTAGAAGTGGAAACAAATGGAAGTATTTCTCCAGAAGAATGTATGGCTCTTGCTGCTAAGATTTTAATTGAACATTTTAATATTATTTCTGATATTAATGAAATTAGTGATGTAGCAGGAATTATGAGTGAAAAGAAAGTAGATACAATTACCAAAACATTAGAAACTCCTATTGAAGAAATTGAGTTCTCTGTTCGTGCTTACAATTGCTTAAAAAGAGCAGGTATTCATACCGTTCAAGATTTAATCAATAAAAAAGAAGTAGAAGTGACAAAGATTCGTAATTTAGGAAAGAAATCTTTAAAAGAAGTATTAGATAAAGTAGAAGAAATGGGACTTAAGTTCCGTGATTAAGGAGGTAAAGAAAAATGGCTTACAGAAAATTAAGTAGAGAAACACATAAAAGAAGAAGTATTTTAGCAGGCCTTTCTAAAACTGTCATTTTAAATGGTAGTGTAGTAACAACAGAAGCAAGAGCAAAAGAAGTTCGTAAGTTTGTTGATAAATTAATTACTTATGGAAAAAGAGGAACTTTAGTATCTCGTAGAAAAGCTCTAGCATTCGTTCATAATGATAATGAAGTTGTGAACAAAGTATTTGGTGAACTTGCCACAAAATATAAAGATCGTAATGGTGGTTACACTAGAATCATTAAAATTACAGAACGTATTGGCGACGATGCTTTGCAAGTTAGATTAGAATTAGTTTAAAAAATACTGTCATAAAAGACAGTTTTTTAAATGCAAAAGGAGAATTATGAATCGCGAAAAAATATTTCAATACATAAAAGAAAAATATACACAAATCCAAGTTATTTATGGGTAAAATATCCTTTTTATGCCGCTTTAAAACATTTAAATGGCAAGTGGTATGGAATAATTATGAATGTATCTAAAAAAAACTTAGGATTTCAAGAAGATAGAGAAATAGATATATTAGTAGTAAAATGTGACCCTTATTTAATACCTGATTTAATAAAAGAAAAAGGTTTTTTCCCTGCTTATCACATGAATAAAAAAAATTGGATAACAATTTTATTAGACGGAAGTGTTACAAAAAAGAAAATAAAAGAATTATTAGATTTAAGTTATGATTTAGTAGATTTTAGTGCTAAGAAATAAGCTATATTTATTTCTTTTTTGTTTTCATAAACAAAAAAAAGAAGTAAGAATAAACTTACTTCCTATCAAAAATTAAGCTCTTTCATAAATAGCTATATAACTATTCATTATTATTGTTGTTGAAAAATCTTGTCCCTTAGATACTTCTTCATGAGTAGAAACTTTCCATTCTTTAAATTTATATCCAGGTTTAGCATTAGGTGCTTTCATTACAAAACTACGAATATCTCCTCTTCGTCCGATAATAGCAGAGCTAGCTTTTTTATTAGAACCTGGTTGATCAAAACCTTCACATTGATTAGAGTCACATGTAAAGTGAGCGAACCAAATATAACCAGAATTTCCTAGATATTTATTAAAAGTAGAATGAGGAGTAGCAGTAGTAGGAACATTATTTGAAGTTGTATTAACTTGTGAATTTACATATTTTTTAGCTTGAGCAAGTACTGCAGGATCATTGGCTTGAACTTGAACTTTTCTTGCATTCTCTTCTGCTTCTCTTTTAAGTCTTGCTTGTTCTTCTGCCATTTTAGCTTCTTTTTCAATTCTTTCTTGTTCTGCTTTTTCTTGAGCTTCCTTTTCCGCTTTTTCTTGAGCTTCACGTTCTGCTCTTTTTTGAGCAACCTCTGCTTCTTTAGCTTTTAAAGCTTCTTCATAAGCTTTTTTGTCAGCTTCTTCACCTTTTTTAGCAAGTTCTAACATTCTTTGAAATCTTGCCTCTTCTTCTTTTTTAGCTTGTTCTTCTGCTAATTTTTTGGCTTCTTCTGCTTTTCTAGCTTCCTCTGCCTCCAATGCTTTTCTAGCTTCCTCTGCCTCCAATGCTTTTCTAGCTTCTTCTTCTTTTCTTTTTTGCTCTTCTTCTGCCGCTTTTTTAGCATCTTCTATTGCTTTTCTAGCTTCTTCGATTTTTCTTGCTTGTTCTGCTTCCGCCGCTTTCTTAGCTTCTTCTGCTTTTCTAGCTTCTTCAATAGCTTTATTTGCTTTTTCTTCTGCTTGTTTTCTTAAAGCTTCTGCTTTCTTAGCTTCCTCTTCTAACGCTTTAACTTTAGCTTGAGCTTTTGCTTTATCTTCGGCATTAGTAGCATTTTTCATTTCTTCTTCTGCTACTTTTTTAGCTTCTGTCACTTTTTTAACTGCTTCTTGAGCCTCTTGTGCTTCTTTTTCTGCATTACTTTTAGCTTCATTTGCTTTTTTAAATTCTTCATTTGCAACTTCTGCCTTTTCTCCGGCTTTTTTAGCTTCATCAACCTTAGATTTAGCAACATTAGTTTCTGCAACAGGAGCATTGGCATCATTTTCAAGTGTATTAAGACTTTCAATCATATCATTTTGATTGTAACTTAAAACAGATTTACTACTTGTTTCATAGGAAAAAATATTTTTGTCAAAATTTAATCCTGAAAAACTATTAAGACTAGTGATAGCTAAACCAGAAACTAGAAATAAATTGGTCACAGATTTAACAGTTAGCTTGTTCATAATATCCCCTCCTTTCATTGATAGCCATATTATACGTTATTATATGTAAAATGTAAAGGAAAATGATATGATTCCCAATAATTCCCATAAACAATTGTTAAATGAATAATTTTTAAATATATAGTCAAAAGAAATTGAGACTACGTTTTATAAGTTTATCAATAACAAACTAAGCCTATCAAAAAGGAAAAATAAATTTTTTTTATCCATTCGACACCGTTCGACAAATTTCACTCTTTTTGTGTTGTAGAATATAAAACTCGAAGGGAGGTGAATTATGTCGA
>CANQRJ010000002.1 GCA_947626215.1 uncultured Bacilli bacterium | reverse complement strand
CCTGTAATATATGTTGCTACATTATTGATTCTTACTTCTTCACAATTTTTATTTTCTTCATCACATCTTCCATATTTGGAATTTGTTAGATAGGCTACTGCTCCCCATTCTGTATTTTTCATCATATGAGAATCTAAGTCACGTTCATAGTTATAACTTGTATAAAAGGCCTTTGATACATTGATATTTCTCCAACTATAAACATTGGATTTTATGATCACTTTGGTTGATTTTTCTTCATTTTTTTCGGCTCCTTTTTTGCTCCAACTATTAGGACTTGGGGGCATGACACTTCCATCTTCATTTTGATTATATCCTGTTTCAAATTTGCCTACCCAAAATCCATTACTATTAAATGCAGTAAATGCAGGATGAATAATTGAATCTCCTTTACTCAATAATGTTGTACTTATACCTTTATCCTTAGAGCCAAATTCTATTTCAAAACCATGATTTGTAGCCTTGTTTCCTTCCTGATTTGTTTGTTTCATTGCTTCATATACGTTTGCAACATCAGAGAAATTTCCTAATGATGTTGTACCAGAGTAACCATCAAATGTTTCTTCCTTGTCTTGTAATACATAACTGTATCTTGGAATCCATACAAAATATGATTCAATCGCACTTTCTTGTATTTCTTCTCCTGGTGTATAATGATCTACTTCTCCATCTTTTAAAATAATTGCATTTGCCCATCTCTTTTGTTCATAACTATACCAGTCTTTTGTAATATCTGCTTTTCTTACTTTTCCTCCTGGAGTAGATCCTTCATAATTCACATCACTTGGTCTTTCAGTATCACTGATTGTAACAGGTATAAGTCTTCCATTCCCTAAATCTGGAATCGCTCCCTTTAAAATCTCTTCTTTATATATTTGTTTAAAATATAAATAACACTTCGTTTTAGAATTACTTAAATTATCTACTTCTGCTCTTCCGGTTGTATCATTCCAATAAACAAAAGCTTCATTGGTACAATGACTTTTTGTCGTATCTAAACTATAATTACTACTTATTTCTGGAGCACTTTTAGATATTTCGTCATCAATATAAAATACGAACTGTACGTCTCCCATATCTTCAACACTTCCATTAATCACATTAAATTCATCATTTGTTTCAAAGATAGCAAACGTTCTATAAAGTATTACTCCACTTATTAATAAAATACAAGTAATAGTAAACAAAATGATTCCTATTTTTTTATTATTTTTCTCTTTAAATCTTTCTAATTTCATATGAAAAAAATCACCCTACTCTATAGAATGATTTTATCATATGACCCCCCCCCCGATGTCAATTTACATTTAGCAAAAAGTAAATCGTTTAATTTATTAAAAAATATGATGTGTTTTTAATTTACACACCATATTATACATGATCATTTATGGAGTCAGAACAACACGAAAACCATACCATGGATCTACGTTTCCATATGCGCTAATAAATGCCATAATACCCGATTCTGCGCCAGTGCTCCAATTCCCACCACGCATGAACCAAGGAGCTCCAGAACTTACAAAGGCCGCGGTGTCCGCGTAATAACTACTAATACGTCTTTCTATTTTTGTTCCATAATCATAAGATACTAATGCAAAAGGTCCAAATTCTTTTGTTCCATCTCCTAGTTTTCCTCTTAAATAAGCAAGGGTTGTTCCATTATAATCATATAAATCATAATATTTACTACTCGGCCATGGTAATCCATTCGTAAGCTCTGTTTCTGTTCCGTTATTACAATTATAACAACTATACTTTCCTGTAAATCCAGAGTTATGATTATTTACTCCACTTCTGCCACTTGCCGGTTCAGAACTTGACTCACTATATTGCATCACTCCCATAACATATTCCCAAGCACCACCTGACATATCATAAACTCCACTATAATTTCCTGTTGTACTTGCTACTTGACTTCTTGTATCAAAATAATTATAAGTATAGGTTCCATTTGTATTTTGGGCGACTTCTTCATATTTATTACATTCTTCATTAATATCTATGGCTCCACAAGTTGGTTCCTTACTAGCCGCATATCCTGTTAAATGCCCAGAATTATTATTAAATCTTATTTCTGCAGTACACTTGCTCTCTTCACAAAAGCCATATAAACTACTTGCAAGGTATGCTACGGCTCCCCATTCTGTATTTTTTATCATATGACTCTCTAAATCTCTTAAATAATCATAACTTGTATAAAATGCATTCGCTGGTTGTATTCTTCGCCAACTATAGATATTGGGTTTAATTTGAAGAGCTTCACTATTTCTCGTATTATAGTTATCTGTTAATGTCGTTCCTGCTTCAAACTTTCCTACCCAAAAACCATTAGAATCAAAACTTATAAATGCAGGATGAGTTAAATATGTTCCTTTTACATCGCTATTTGTAATGCCTGCATCTTTTGTTTCAAATTCGATTTCTATGCTTTTGACGCCACTTGAATAAATTTCTAATTCACTTGTACTCTTTAACGATGTTTTAGTAATTATTTCTGTATCATATTCATTTTTAATATCTGCAAATAATCTATATTTATATCTTGGTATCCATACAAAATAACTTTCGATATCATTTTCTGGTATTTCATCCCCTACATTATAATCTTCAGTTGTATGTCCTTCTTTTAAAATCACGGCATTCGCCCATCTTTTTTCACGATAGCTATACCAACTCGTTGTAATATCTGCTTTCCTTACTTTTCCTCCAAGAGTTGTTGCACCTGTAATAGAAACTCCACTAGGAGCTTCATTTGTACTAATCTCTACTGGAATGAGTCTGCCATTTCAAAAATCTGGAATGGCTCCATTAAAAATTCCTTCTTTATATATTTCTTTAAAATATAAATAACATTTTGTCTTTGTCGTACTTACATTATTTAATTCAATTCCCCATTTTTCTTCATTCCAATTTACATTACTGATTCTTGTATTATTAAGTACATCTTTACAATAACTGCTACTTGTATCTAAGGAATAATTACTTCCCTTTTCTGGAGCTTTTTTAGAGATCGTTCCATCTATATAAAATGCAAACTCTATATCCCCTTTATCTTCTACACTTCCATTAATGAGATCTAAATTGTCATTTGTTTCAAAAATAGCAAATGTTCTATAAAAAATCACTCCACTTATTAGCATAATACAGGTAATAGTAAACAATATAATTCCAATTTTTTTATTATTTTTTTCTTTAAATTTTTCTAATTTCATATGAAAAAAATCACCCTACTCTATAGAATGATTTTATCATACAACCCCCCCCCGTCGTCAATTGACATTTTGGAATGTAAAAAGTGAAGAAATAAAATTGTTTAAAAATAAATATTCTTTGATTTAATATTTATGTAAATCAAATAAAAATGCTATAATTGATAGAACACATAAGAATCAAAAACTTTAAATTGAAAATTCTTTAGTCACATATACAAATATGGAATAAATTAAGTCCATATTTGAAAGGAGTAAAATGATGAGTTTAGAAGCCATGCAATTATATAAAGAAATAAAAAAATATTTAATCGTTAGTAAATATAAATATGAATTAAAAAAAGAAGCACCAGATAAAATCAAAGAAAAATTTAAAAAATTTCAAGAAATTGCAACATGTGAAGAAGTAACTGAAAAGAAAAACAAAGAAAAAACAGACCACAAGCCACAATCTGTAAAAAACTAACATGTTCCATATGAAAAATATTTTGTTTTTTCTTACCACATAAATTATTTTTTCTTTTTCTTTGATTTATTCTTTCTTTGAATATTTAATTTTTCTTCTATTTTTCTCATTAATTCAAATTCTTTTTGATATTTTTGAAATAAGGCTGGGAATGCTTTTATAATTCTTTTTGGTAACATTCTTTTTCCTGCTAACTTCTTAGTTAGCATTTTTTCAAACATTCCTGGTATTTTTGATAATTTTTGATTTTTTAAATCTTCCACAATAATGATTCGATTTCGAAATTGATAAGCTACAATACAAGAATAAATAGTATCAAATAAAAAAACAATTCCAATTACAATAGTAAGACCTATTAAAATGCCATCTTTAATCTCTATTAAAAAATTAGTAACATAAGGATTAATAAAATAAATAATAAAAACAGAGCCAATTCCAAATAAAAGGGAATTTTTTAAACAAATTCTTCCATGTAAATTAAAAGGTTCCTCACTATAATCCCACCATTTATTATGAAATACTTTTTCAATCAAATAACCTGCCACATACTCTACCGTTGAAGTAAGAATAATTCCTAACAAAAAAACTAAAAAAGCAGAATATCTAAAGGGTTCTAGTAAATAAATAATCACCATAGCCCCTATACCAAAAACAGGAAGAATCGGTCCACATAAAAAGCCACGATTATTCCATCTTCCTTCATCAATCGCACACATCACCATTTCTACGATATAACCAAGCATGCTAAACAAAATAAATTTCATAAATAGAAGTGAGAATTGATACATACTTACCCCAACTTTCCCTTTTATTATAGCATAGTTTTTTCTATTTCATGTAATAATTTTATTTTTTACACATAAAGTGGTAGAAAGAAAGAGTGAGGAAAAATGATTAATAAACAAAGTATTTGGTTTGTAACCCTATTTAGTTTAATTTTAGTTTTATCTATTTACTATGTCACTTTAAATGATTCTAGTTTACAAAATATTTTAAATGATTTTCAAAAAAGTGAAGAAAGTGCTCCAGTAAGCGTGAATGTAGAAGAAAGTTCTCTTTTAGTTTCTCTTAGAGTCCAAGAAGATGAAAGTGTCTTAGAAGAAATGGAAAATTATCAATCCATTTTATTGGATAGTACCAAAACAAGTGAAGAAAAAAATAATGCTTATAACTCTTTAATGTCTTTAAATCAAAAAAAAGCAGATGAAGAAAAAATTGAAAAATTAATTCAAGAAAAGTTTTCTTTTGATAGTTTTGTCAAAATAAAAAATGATACGATTAGCATTGTCATCGCGTCAAATGATCATAATAGCACGGTTGCAAATAACATCATAAGAAGTGTTCAAGAATTATTTGATAAAGAAAAATATATTACTGTTAAATTTCAAAATGCCTAGAGCAAAAAAAGTGACTTCCTCATAAACTACAGTAGAAAAATGGTTTGATGAGGAAGTAGGTGAAATTTTGAAACAAAAAATATTAACGCATCGGGAGAAAGAAATTTTTGAGATGCTCATTCAAAATAAAACAACTAAAGAAATTGCTAGTGTTTTAAAAATTAGTGAAAAAACGGTTCGGAACCATATTTCCAATGCAATGCAAAAATTAGAAGTAAAAGGACGAGCAAGCGCGGTGGTAGAACTACTTCGTTTAGGGGAGATTGAAATTTAATCAATCTTTTTTTCTTGTCATAAGTTTGATTTCTCTTCATAAATTTTAATAGGTGATTTACGTGATTAAAGAATCCATCAAAAGAAAATTTATTATTACTACGTTTGCCCTTTTAGTTTTTTTAATGACTCTTTCTTTTCCAAAGAATGAACCAGAAAATTCTTTTGTCTCTGTTCATTATGAATCCGATAACACATCCCCCATTTATTTATTAAACCATGCGGAGTATGTTTCTAGAACCTCGATGCATATTGAAGGAGAAAGTATCGAAGAAGAAGCAAAAAACATTTTATCTATTTTAACAATTGGAGAGAAATACGCGAATTACATACCCACTCTCTTTGAACCGATTATCCCAAAAGGAACGAAAATAATAAGTATGGATTTACAAGATACCACTTTAAAAATTAATTTTAGTAAAGAACTATTAAACATTCCTAAAAATATGGAAGAAAAATTAATAGAATGCATTGTTTATTCCTTAACCGAAATCAAAGGAGTAAAAGGCATCATTATATATGTAGACGGAAAATTATTAGAAACGATTCCGAATACGACTTATAAACTTCCTCCTCTACTTACAAGAAACATTGGAGTAAACAAAATATATGATATAGAAAGTGTCAAAAATGTAACCAAAACAACCATGTATTACATTGCAAAAGAACAAGATACTTCTTATTTTGTACCTGTGACTATTTTAGAAAATAACGACAAAAATAAAGTAGAAATTATCATTGAACACTTAAAAAGTTTACCTAATGAAAAAACAAATCTAATGAGTTACTTAAATGCATCAACTGAACTTTCTAACTATGAAATATTAGAATCTCAAGTTCTTCTTTCTTTTTCCAATTTACTTTATGAAGGACTGGCATCAAAAGATTTATTAGAAGAAGTAAAATACTCCATTTCTCTATCGATAGAAGATAGTCTAAATGTAGAAAATGTCATCTTTTTAAACAATTAAAAAAGCGTATTAATAAATAATCACGCTTCATTTTATAAAAATTTACTTATACGCTAAAGTCAAAATTTGCTTACGTTCTGGACGAGCTTTAATCCGATCGGATTCATTTTGAAGATCACGATAAGAATTATCTTTTGAAATAAAAACTTTACCTGAATAAGAATTTGCTCGAAAGCCAAGATAAGGGTTAGTATATAATTGGAATTCCCCTTCACAGGCTTCTACAAACATACGGTCTAAAAGTGCATCCGTAACTCTTGTCCACGTATTTAAATGACGTACATATAATTTTCTTGCATAAACCTCATATTGTCTTTTAGCAGTAATTTGACTAATGATATTAGCTCCTGCAGAAGCAACATACAATTTACTATTTAATCGACTACAAATATGATTTGCTAAAAAATATCCTGAACTATAACTACTTCCATCTGCATATTTAGATTCATGGGCAAAAACGGCCTGTACTAAATCAAAACCTTGATAATTTATTCCAAAATAAGGTAACACAACTTCTAATTTTTCTTCTTTTGGTATTTCTGATAAACGATAAAATTCTCTTGCAACACCATAAATATTTCCATATGGAGAATGATTTTTAGCCGCTTCATCCATGACTTGAACTGCAATAGCATAAAATTCTTCATAAGTTTCTCCATAAATTTGCAATACCTTTTGTAATATTTCTTCATCTGAATATAAATCAACTTCTTCAGTTACTACGGTATTTTCCATAGGAAGAGTTTCTTCTGTATTGATAGATTCTTCTGCTAAATCTTCAACCAATTGAGATTCTTCTATATTTTCTATATCATTATTTTCATCATTTGCTTCTAATACAAAAGAATTTGTATTTTCTATTTCATTAGCATAAGTAGGATGAGCAAACTCTAAACTTAATCCTAATGCTAATAACATTTTCTTTAAATTTTCTTTACGATTCATCTTTATTCCTTCTTTCATTATTTAATATTTATACTCATAGCCAATGATTCTTTCTAATTTTTCAACGTGACAAAGTTCTCTTTCATCCATAATTTGATGGAAATATTCATCCGTAAGAGATCGATAAGGTTCATAAGAATCTGTTGAATTAGAAGCCCGAATAATCATATTAGCATTGTATTTATTTCCATGATAAACCATTTGTTTTGGATTAGAAACATAAGAATTAGCTGAACGAAATTCTTTATAAAATCTAGTACGAAGAGGAGTCAAGCCCAAATCTTTTGTGTAAGCATAAGCAAATAAAGCATCTAAAAACCCATAATTATTAACATCAAGATAATTCTTATAATTTCCTCCACCATAAACTGCAAATTGACCTTTCATCGTAAACTGATCGTACACGTCTCCTCCAGATTTAGAATATCCTTTATCTTTTGTTCTTCCGATTGCAGTATCAGTAAGAGTAAAAGAATCAACATAATCGGCTAAATTTTGACTATTTTTTTTCGATTCTGCTGTCGCGCATGCTTCGGATAATAGTAATTCTTCTTTAGTCATTCCCCAACGATCTACTATATAAGAAACTTTATCCTCAGTTGGTTTTACTGTGACTAAATACCAAACTTTAATCGCTTGTTCTCTTGTGTAAGATACAGAATATTCTTTACTAGATTCAACAAATTCATTCACTAAAGTATCAAAATCTTTATCTGAAATACCTCGTTTATTTTTAATATAAACAATAATTTCATCCAAACTTGGCATATGATGTTTTTCTTCTTGTTTAATAATAGGTACCTTTTTTGGAAGTGGAATATCCTCTTGATGACTTGATACACGATTTTCTGCTAGTTCTTCTATTTTTTCAGAATGATTCTTTTTAATAGTAACAATGGATGGAATAAAAGAACTTTTTTTGATATCCAAATCTTCTTGTTCAATATTTATTTTCTTAGGTTGATATGCTTTTTGAAGAGCTCCATTTTCTGTAGCCGCGATCGTTAAGTAAAGTCCTGACAATACCAAAATCTTCTTTATAGCGAGTAAATCCTTTTTGGTCATACAAAAACCCCCTTTTTTCGGGAGTTATCATATCACATTTTTTAAACAATGTCAACTCTATGTAAAAACATTTTCATATACATTGTAAAGAAAAAAAATCCCTTCGATAAGGGACTTATTTAACGTATGGTGTTCTGGGCGAGATTCGAACTCACGACCGATCGCTTAGAAGGCGATTGCTCTATCCAGCTGAGCTACCAGAACAAGTGAGGTAACAAAAAAATTATAATATAGAACTAAAAAAATTTCAAGTTTCTATTTTTAATATGTTACCCTTTTCATAAATTATTCTTTTTCTTCTGTTTTTAAATGTAGGGCATCTTCATTTTTATAATAACCACATTTTTTGCATGCACGATGTGGTCTTAAAGCTTCTCCACATTTTGGACATTTAGTAATCGTACCAACTTCTTTTTTCAAATGAGTACGGCGCATTCTTTTTTTAGTTTTACTTGTTCTACGAAATGGAACAGCAAATAATTGAAGATTTAATTTCATGATTCTCACTCCTTTTCTTTTTCCAAAAGTACCCTTAAAGGAGCAAGTCTAGGATCGATATCCTTTTCTTCTCCCTCTTTTTCTTTCGTTTCTTCTAATTCTTCCGAAATAGTGAAACTAATGGGGATTTCCAATACAATATTTTCCCATAAAATAGAAAGAATATCAAGTGTATTTTGCGAATTTTCTAAAAAACGACCACAAAATTCACTATCAAAATCAATTTTTTCCTCTAAATGAATCGTAAAAGGATACTCTACAGGCTCTAAAGTTCTTGCATCTTCCAAGAAAAAACATCCTTTTCCATCCAAAGATAAAAAATCTTCTTGATTGGAATCACGATAAATATGACAAGAATATTCTACTTTAGAAATGCCAAGTATCCCTGTTTTTTCATAAAAAGAAGAATCAAATTCTACTTCTCCACTTAAATTCATCTCACGAATTGGTACTTTTCTTAAATTTATTTCCACTTTATTTCACCTAATCTTATTATATAATATTTTTTTACTTTGTGGTATATTATTTACGAGGTGAGTTCATGCCAATTGGAATTATATGTGAATACAACCCTTTTCATAATGGACATTTATATCATATTCAAAAAATAAAAGAAAAATACCCAGACTCTATTATTATATTAGTAGTAAATGGTCTTTTTTTAGAACGAGGAGAAATAAGCATTTTAAGTTACGAAGACAAAGCAAAAATAGCTTTAAAGTATCAAGTTGATTTAGTGTTTCTTCTTCCTGTTTTATATGGAGTTCAATCCGCGGATACTTTTGCCGAAAAAGCAGTAGAAATTCTTCATGCCCTAAGAGTTCAAAAAATCATTTTTGGAAGCGAATCGAATGACATCTCTTATCTTGAAACTTTAGCAAGAAAACAATATGAAAAAGATTTTAAAATCAGTTCTTCTAAATCCAGTTTTCCAAAAAGAATGAATGAATCTTTAAACGAAGAACAAAAAATACCTCCGAATGACTTACTAAGTATTTCCTATATCAAAGCCTTATTAAAATATCAAAATGAAATGACTTTTGAAACCATAAAAAGAACGAATCAATATCATGATACGACGGAAAATAATTCCATCATAAGTGCCCAAAATATTAGAAAAAAATTAAAAGATGGAAAAGACATCAAAGACTATCTTCCAAAAGAATCCCTGCACTCTATTAAAAAAATAGAAGAAGAAAAACTATTTCCTTTCCTAAAATATAAAATACTTACGGACCCTCATTTAGATAAATATTTAGATGTCACAGAAGGATTAGAATTTTTACTTCAAAAAAGTGTTTTACAAGCAAACTCCCTAGAAGAACTTCTAGAAAAAATAAAAAGCAAACGTTATACTTACAATCGTCAAAGAAGAATGTTAATTCATATCTTTTTAGGAATTTTAAAAAAAGATGCCCAGACACCTCTATCCTATTTACATTTAATAGGAATGAATGAAAAAGGCGCGGCTTATCTAAATCAAAATCGAAAAAACTTTTTATTACCTTTAAAAGTAGATAAAAAAAGCATTCCTTATTCTTATGAGAAAAAAGCATCGTACCTTTATGATTTGCTTTTTAATACCCATACTTATTCTTTTTTAATCCAAAATAAGCCTTATAAATATATCGACTCTAAAGAATCTAACCAAAAATAATCTTTTTCTTCAAAATCACATAAAAACAAATTAGAATTATATTTTAATTCCTCTAAAAAACGAGGTTTTACTACATTCGTTTCTAATTTTAAATAACTTTTATTAAGTATGAGTCTAGTATCTTCTTTCCGATAAACATCATGCATCGTATGAACATTTTTATATTTTGTATAAAAATAATTTTCTTTAAACCTTCTAAATAATGCAATATCTAAATCTTTAATTAAAATAGGATTTAAAAGTTGACTCAAAAAATGAACCGTAAGTCTTTTATCTTCCTTTTGATAATAAATTGTCTCTAAAGTATGAAATAACTCATAAGGATTTTCTTTGGTTATTTTTTTAATGTCTTCTCGAATTTCAAAAATATAAAAATTACGCATTTGTATCACCTATTCTATTGTAATAGATAAAATGCGTAAAATTTGTCGAATTAAGGTCTTTTTAACAAAGATTCTACTTTTAATTTTAAAGAATCATAATCATAATTCATTTTTTGAACCACTTCTAATGGAAACCCAGGATAAACATAATCATCAATACCAATGATATAATCATCACTCGTTGCATAACGACACCAAGCGAAAGAAGAAGAAGCTTCTAAAACTATCGTTTTTACATTTTTAGGTAAAATAAGATTTTCATACTCATTTCCCATACTTTTAAATAACTCCACACTAGGCATCGAAACAACCCGAATATCTAAGCCTCGACTATATAAATCATAAGAAATTTGCATAGCACTGACCACTTCACTTCCTGTCGCAATAAGAATACCATCTAATTTTTGTTGTTCTTTTTTAATAATATAAGCACCTTTTGCGATTTCATTAGAAGAAGATCCTGGTAATTTTGGAATACTATTTTTACTAATAAATAATGCACTTGGTTTAGCCATTTTTAAAATCATTTCCCAACAACCGAGTAACTCCGTAATATCTGCAGGACGAAAAACTAAAATATTAGGAGTTACTCTTAAACTCGTAATTTGTTCAACAGGAATGCGTGCCGAAGACTCTTCTCCATTATATAAAGAATCATGTGTAAAAATATAGGTTACTGGTAAATTCATAATCGCGCTCATTCGAATACCAGATTTCATTTCATCTAAAAAACAAGCATTAGTAGACCCAAAAACTCTTAGTCCCATTAAACTCATTCCATTTAAAATATAAGCCATCGCTCTTTCTCTAACCCCAAAACGAATATTTCTTCCTTTTGGAGTCATATCACTCATATAGTCACTTCCACCAATTAAAGTTTGACAAGTTAATCCAAGCCCGGCACTTCCTCCTAAAAACAAATTGCTTCTAGGTGCGATAAGATTCATCACTTTAAAATTAGATTCTAATAAAGATTCGCGATAACCCTCATTAATTTTATAATTTTCTGCATGAAAATCAATCGTAGTTTTATTTGTTTCTAATAAAGATAAAATATTTTCAATATTTGGATTTGCAATATCTTTTAACCGATTATAATGAATTTGCCATTTAGAATAAACTTTTTCCATTCTTGGTGCACGCATATTTTCGACATGTAAAACAGTATCTTTTGAAATTTCAAAAGGTGGTAAAAAAAGATTATATTTCCTTCTTAAATTATTGGAATCATCTAAAGATAAAGTCCCCGAATGCATAATATTTTTGCCTTCATTAAAAGAATCTTTTCCAATCACTGTTCGAAATAAAATAATTGCAGGTTTCTTAGAATTTTTAGCCGCAAGAATAGCTCTTCCTATTTCTTTAATATTGGTTGCATCTTTTAACGTATCCACATAGAATCCTTTAGCTAAAAATTTTTTTTCAATATCTTCATTAAGAACACCCGTAGTACTACCCTCACTCGTCATAAGATTTGCATCATATAAGAAAACTAAATCATTTAGTTTTTGAGCACTCGCAAAAGAGAAACTTTCTTCACTAGTACCACTCATAATGTCGGCATCTGATAAAAAACAATAAGTTGTAAAATCAAGTAAATTCACTTTATTATCTTCCTCGGTAATTAAGGCATTGATATAACGCTTAGCAAGTGCAATTCCAACACTTTCTCCTACTCCATCCCCGGCATAAGAGGTGGTAGCATCCACTCCTAAAGAATTATTGAGTTCCGGAAGTCCTGGAGTATTGGATCCACATCTACGATAATTCATCAAATCTTCTTTAGATATCGGATATCCTGCAATATGTAACATTGCATAATATAATGGAGCGATATGGCTAGAAGAAAGAATGACACGATCTCGATTCATAAAATTAGGATTTTTGGGATCTACATTTAAAACCCTTGTAAATAAAGTATACATAACAGGAGCCATTCCAAGAGCAATCCCTGGATATCCTCCACCTGCACGATTGATCATATCAATTGAAAGCATTTTAAGTTCATTCACGGCTTTTATATCATTTTGATTCATACTAGTCACCCTATCTTTAATAAGTATACCAAAAAAATAAAAGTTAGTAAATTTCTTTTAACGATTTTTTACTTCTACCAAAGGATTTGTATTTTCATTTAACATTCTTAAACGTGCATTCAATAATAAAATACCTCCTACAATAACAAAATAAAGTAAAATAACTATTCCATATTTTCTTAAAAACTTTTCCATATTCTTTTCCTTCTTTCTGAACTTATTTTATCAAATACAATTGTTCGTGTCAATATTTCATAAAACAATTGTTTGACAATTTACACTTTGTGTGTTAAAATCAATTTAGGAGTGTGAAAAAGAAAAATGAAAGAAAAAAAGCCATTAACCCAAAAACAATCAGAAGTATTTGATTTTGTAAAGAAGTATATTGCCGATCATGGATTTCCTCCTTCTGTAAGAGAAATCTGTAAAGCCTTAGGTCTATCCAGTCCAGCAACTGTTCAAGTACACTTACAACATTTAAAAGAAGCCGGTAAAATTAAAAATACATCTAATAAATTTAGAACTATTGAAGTCATAGGTGAAAATGAATATTTAAATAAAGATGAGGATGTCATAAAAGTACCTCTTCTAGGTAAAATTACAGCAGGAAACCCAATTGAAGCTATTGAAAGACCTAACGAATATTTTAATTTACCTGCCGCCCTCGTACCTTCTAAAGAAACGGTCTTCACTTTAGAAGTAAGTGGCGAATCTATGATTAACAAAGGAATTTTTGATGGAGATTATGTAATTGTTAAAAAACAAAACGTAGCAAGAAATGGTGACATTGTAGTCGCGATGACAGATGAAAACGAAGTCACTTTAAAAACTTTTTATAAAGAAGATGGGCATATTCGTTTACAACCTGAAAATGACACCATGAAGCCTTTTATCTTTCCAAATATAACTATTTTAGGTGTTGCAATAGGATTATTTAGAAAATTTTAAAAAACTGATAAAAATTTTTTATCAGTTTTCTTATAGCATTTTTTCACTACGAAGTTGACCACAAGCGGCCGAAATTTTACTTCCAAATTCTCTTCTTATAGTGACATTGACATGATTTTTTTGTAATACATCATAAAACTCACTAACAGTAGATGAATCACTTTTTTTAAACTCTATATGGTTTGTTTCATTATAAGGAATCAAATTCACATACACATTCATACCTTTAATTAAATGAACTAACTCTAAAGCACATTCTTTTGTATCATTAACATTTTTTAAAAGAATGTATTCAATCGTCACCCGACGGTTTGTTTTTTCAATGTATTCTTTTATCGCGTCCATCACTTCTTTGATAGGATATCTATGATTAATAGGCATGAGCTTACTTCTTAGTTCATCACGTGGTGCATGCAAAGACAAAGCTAAATTGACTTGTAAAGGAAAGGATGCAAATTCCTTTATTTTAGGAACAATACCACAAGTCGATACAGTGATATGCCTAGAACCAATTTGTAACCCTTTAGAGTCATTGATAATCGTTATAAAATCCATAACATGTTCAAAATTATCAAAAGGCTCCCCGATTCCCATAATGACAACGGAGGAAATTCTTTCATTTATAATTTCTTCAATTGCAAGAATTTGACCTACTAATTCATAAGTTTCTAAATTTCTTACTTTTTTACGTCTTCCTGATTCACAAAAAGCACATCCCATATTGCATCCAACTTGACTAGAAACGCAGACACTTAAACCATAAGAATGACGCATTAAAACGGCTTCAATTTTTTCATGATCTTCTAATTCAAATAAATATTTTTCGACATCCACATCGATTTGTCTTTGAATAATTTTAGAAATCTCTAAAGAAAAAGAGTCTTTTAATTTTTCTCTTACTTCTTTTTTTAAATTCGTCATTTGATCTATATCTTTTACTTTTTTCTGATAAAGCCATTCATAAACTTGAGTGGCTTTAAATTTTTTCTCTCCAATACTTTCAAAAAAAATTTCTAAATCTACTTTTTTGATTCCATATAAATTCATGATACACCATTCGATTCATTGATTTTCCAATTCATTACAGATTCTTTTTGAACTCCATTTAGATAAGACTTCACATCAAGTGCTTTCTTACCAAAAGGTTTGATTTTCGTGATATATAGAATTCCATCCGAAACCCCTATTCCAATCGCGTCTTTCTTTATATCTACTACTTTTTCAAAAATATGATTCTCTTTTGGAACAAAATAAGACTCTAAAACTTTAAACTCTTCCCCATTTACAAGCATGTTCGCCGTAGGCCAAGGATTTAACCCTCGAATAAAATTTACAATCTCTTTTCCTGTTTTTGAAAAATCAATTCGTTCCTCTTCTCTTTTTATATTATAGGCAAATGTGACTTCTTCTTCATTTTGAGGAATTCTTGGATTCGTTTTAGTAATAATACTTGGAAGAGTTTCCATTAATAAATCTTTTCCTAAAATAGATAATTTATCATGCAAAGAGCCGACGTTGTCGCTTTCAAGAATTGGACACTCTACTTTGGAAATGATGTCTCCTGTATCCATTCCTTTATCCATATACATAATGGTTACTCCTGTTTTTTCTTCTCCATTTATAATGGCTTTATGAATCGGAGAACCTCCACGATATTTAGGAAGTAAAGATGCATGAACGTTAAAAGAGCCAATTTTAGGAATCTTTAAAACATTTTCTGGAATAATTTGACCATAAGCACAAGTGATAATTAAATCAGGTTTTGCAAGTTCAATTTCTTGATAATCATTTTTAATTTTTTCAGGCGTGAATACTTTGATATGATGTTTTAAAGCCACTTCTTTTACAGGACTTGGTGTCAAAATTTGTTTTCTTCCCACTGGTTTATCTTGTTGAGTGACCACAAGAACGACCTGATATGATTTAATTAATTCTTCTAAAACAGGAACTGAAAACTCTGGAGTTCCCATAAAAACAATTCTAGTATCTTTCATATAAACCTCTTATTTCTTTTCTAACTTTAAATTTTGTGAAAGTTTCTGTTCTAAAAAATTCACAATCTGAGTTAAATCTTCTTTTGAATATTTTTCTTTGATCATACTTTCTGGAACCATATCTTCTATATGGACAAATCGCCCATACTTAGCCGTAGCATTTTCATCATATAAATTTTTAGAATCCAAATCGACATAGTTTTTTGTAAATGTATTTGTTTCATGATCCAAAGTTGTTTTCATTAAAAATACTTCATCAATGTCATTTAAAGACACATACATTTCTTTTTCTTCTTCGTAACGTCCTTCTTTTTTAGTAGGTAATCCATTTGGCTCATTATAGAATGTTCTTTTTTTAATACTTGGTGTATTTTTATCGATGAAAAAATAATGACGACCTAAAGATGGATCGATACTGGGCTCATTCGTAATAAGCCATAAAGAATCCTTCTTAAACATTTCTACTTCACTTGCTTTTTCTCCAATCGGGTCTACTACATGTTCATTTACATAATCATCGACTTTGACACACCAATCATAGAGTTTTTCACCATAATATTTTGCTTTAGACCAAGCATCTAAGTTTTCTTTTTCTTTTCCTTCCACTTTTATAGGATTTATAAGTAAAGAAGAGGCAAGACAAGAAACTTTCATTAAATAAAGAATTTTTTTTCGATTCATTTTAACCTCCTACTCAATATACATTGAGAAATGACTTCAAGTGTTTCCGAATTTAATCTAATTTCTTCTAAAGATTCACTTTTATCTAATTCTTGGAGTAACTTTTCTTTTATTTTTCTTAAATCTTTATTATTAAATAAAATCACATTTAATGGGTCTCTTTTAATTAAATACTCTGGATTTTCTTGTAATTCATGATCTCTTTCTTTTTCAAAATGATAATTTTTAAATGTATAGAGAATTTCTACTAAAAAGAAATAGGTATCATAATTATAACCCGGCATTTTTAAAACATCTCTTAAAATATCTCCATAATTTTGATAAGATGAAATAAGGGTAAGATGCTCATTTGTAAGATACTCAGGGTTTACTGTAAGATGATCTACTTCACTAGATACATAGTAAACGAATCGCATGTAAGGTTGAACTTCTTTACTAAAGCTTTCCAAAACAGAATTCACTTTTCTCGCGTCTTTCACATCGAGTTGTTCTTTTTCTTTCACCCATTGTAAATCGTTTTCTAATTTTTTTACTAATAGATTACTTTTTAAAATACAAACATAATCCTCTTTATTAAAAATCACATTTTGACAAGTTTCTAAATAAGACTTTATGTCACGAATATTCGTCATATGATAAATCATACTATTCATTTGTTTGGTACGATTTCTTTGTAACATTTTGATTTTTGGTTTTAACATGATTTCCTTCAAAAAAATAGGAACAAAAGAATTTTTTTCATATATTTTTGAACGAACATTTGCAATTTCTTGATCGAAAGATTTAATAACACTTTCTTTTTCCTTATTCCATTCTTTTATTTTTTTTAATATTTCTTCCATAAAACATTTTCCTTTCTTCGTTTATATTTTCGAGTCTTTATTATAAAAATATTTTTAATGAAAGTCAATATCTATGCTTACAAGCGTATTCGATAAGTAAATCTCATCTAATTCTTTTAAAGCATTTTTTAATTGATTATCAAACCGATATTTAATATTGATTTCAAAATGATAAACTTGATTCACTAAAAACATGTTGGCCGTTGTAGGGCCGAGGAGGATACTAGAGGGTTCTATATGATGAGTCAAAAAATTTTTCACTTTTTGAGATTCTTTAGACGCATTTTCATAGTTTTTACTTTTAATAGTAACCGTGACTAAATAATAAAAAGGAGGGTATTTGAGAGTTTTCCGAATATTCATTTCATATTTATAAAAATTGATATAATTATGATTTTTTACACATTGTAAGATATAGGAATCTTTCATAAATGTTTGAATGATAACTTCTCCCTTTTTCTTATTTCTGCCACTTCTACCACTCGCTTGGCATAATAAATCAAAAGTTCTTTCATTACTTCGGTAATCTGGAATATTTAACGTTTGGTCGGCATTTAAAATTCCTACTAAACTTACGTTTTCAAAATCAAGACCTTTACTAATCATTTGAGTGCCAAGCAAAATATCATATTTTTTTTCTTCAAATTCTTCAATAATTTTTTCATAAGCACCTTTCGATGTAGTACTATCTTTATCCATTCGAATCACTTTTGCCGTTGGAAACACTTCTTCTAAATAATCTTCTAATTTTTCGGTTCCAAGTCCATAAAAATTTAAACTTTCTTCCTTACATTTCGGACAAGTATCACTTTTATAAATTGTATACCCACAGTAATGACAACGAAGTTGATTAGAACTTTTGTGATAAGTAAGGGTAATATCACAGTAAGGGCACCGATAAGTAAAACCACAGTTGGAACAAGTAATCGTGGTCGAATGTCCCCTTCTATTTAATAATAATAAAATTTGTTCTTTTTTATTTAATTTTTCAATAATTTTACATTCTAATTCTCGACTTAAAATAGGATGTCTTGCTTTAATTTCTTCTTCCATATCGACAAGTGTTACTTCGGGCATTTCTAAATCTAAAGCCCTTTTGGTTAATGGCACATAAGTATAAACTTTTTTTTGGGCTCTTGCCATAGATTCTAAGGTAGGCGTTGCACTTCCGAGTACTAAAGGACAATGATGAGTGGCACTTCTTATTTTGGCAATTTCTCTTGCATGATATTTGGGAGTACTTTCTTGTTTATAAGATTCCGAATGTTCTTCATCTAAAATAATAATTCCTAAATTTTCTAAAGGAGCAAAAATGGCACTTCTAGCACCGATGACTATATCTACTTCTTTTCGTATGATTTTACGCCATTCATCGTAACGTTCTCCATCACTTAACTTAGAATGAAGAACGGCTATTCGGTCAAAACATTCTGAAAACCGATGAACTAGTTGAGGTGTAAGGCTAATCTCAGGCACCAAAACCAAAGCCGTTTTATGAAGTTTTATCACATCGGAAATCAATTCTAAATAAATTTCCGTTTTTCCAGATCCTGTGACTCCATGAAGTAAAAAAGTACCACTTTGATTTAAAGATTTTTGAATCGTTTCATAGGCAATTTGTTGTTCTTTAAATAATTTTTTTCTTTCTTTTTTTTCAACTTCACCTTTTTGATAACGATAAATTTCACTTTCTAATTCTTCTAACCACCCTTTTTTTAACATCGTTTTAAGAGCCGATGCACTTACTTTATTTGCCTCTTTTTTATAAACAATATCTTTAGATTCAAACAAATGTAAAATTTTCTTTTGAGTTTCCGTACAAAGTGACTCAATTTCTTCTATAGGAAAACACAGTTTTAAAAAACTGACCATTTTTTTCTTCATTTGAATTTTTTTACTTGCTTTTAGAGCTTTAGGTAGCATAGCCGCATAACAAGAAGACAAACTACTTAGTGTCATATCTTTTACGGAATTTCCTAATTCCATCATTTCTTTATTTAAAACAGGTTCTTCATCTAAAATGCTTTCAATTTCTTTCGTTTCAAAATCGGGTTTTTTTACAATACCCATGAGATACCCTTCTAAACTTTGTTTTCCAAAAGGAACAGAAACTCTTTTTCCTAAATCCACTTCACTTTCTAATTCTTTTGGAACGGAATATGTAAAAGTTCGATCCAAATGCTTATTTTTTATTTCTACTAAAACTTCTACATACATAAAAATCCCCTTCCTATTTTATTTTTTTAGGTATTCCATTTTTCACTAAATAGACACTTTCTGATATTTCCATTAAAGGTTTATCATTATAAGAGTCAGTATATAATTCTTCTACTTTCTTTTTTCCATAATATTTATAAAAACTTTTTACTTTGTTTTCTTTAAAATTTAAGTAATCAATTTTTCCATTTTCAAGATCAATCTCAGTTGTTAAGACGTGATTGGTATTTAACACATCTCGAATGCCTTCGATTAAAAATCTTGGACTTGTTGTAATAACCACATCTTCTTTTTCAATTTTATTTAACATTTTAGGATATAACTTTCCAATGTTTTCTTCCCAAAATTCACTCACTAAATCTTGAATCAATTCTTGATTTTCTAAAAAAGGTTTCGCGTTTTTTTCTAGATTTTTCGTAAAAGTATCAATATCCATTTTACAAACTTTATATTTATATAATAATTTTAAAACGGTAGGTGTATATTTTAAAAGTGATTTCTTTCTTTTGATTACATACATAGCAAAATCAAAAGTACTTTCTCCTTTATATAAAGTATTATCAAAGTCAAAAACTTTCATCGTCCTCTTCCCCTTTCTTCTTCAACATTTTGTTCCATCATTTGCCTAAAATACAGTTGTTCTTCTTTGGTTTTCTGAATCACAATTTGTTTTAAATCACTTTCTAATAGACAAGCTTTCTTCCACATTCTATGATATTCTTCCATATCGATTTGGTGTTCATATTTTTCTTTTAAAACTCTTTTCATTTTTTCAACTTCATTAAAGGCAAGTTTGATATCTCCATCGGTGGCATCCTCTTCACTTAAACTCATAATAAGACGTAAAAGTCTACGAAACGCAATATGGAATTGCATGATTAAAACTTTTTCTTTTAAATTTGGATTTACAATAATAATTTCTTTTACATCCACAAAAGTATTATGATTTTTCAATTTAGGATTCATAAGAAGTCCCTCTACTTTAAGTGACTTTTTCCCTAATTTTTTTACTTTATCGTCTTTTTGAATTTTATAGGATGTCATCGACGAACCCTCCCTTACAACAAATCTTTTCTTCTTTTTTGGGTATTTTCAATTCTTGCTTTTTCACGCCATTCATGAATTTTTTGGTGATCTCCACTTAATAAGACTTCTGGAACTTTTTTTCCTCTAAAATTAGCTGGTTTCGTATAGGTTGGATAATCAAGTAATCCATCCATAAACGAATCATTTTTATAACTTTCTTCTTTAATGACTCCTGGAATCAGTCTTATAATGGAATCTGCAACCACCATCGAAGGAAGTTCTCCTCCAGTTAAAACATAATCGCCTATGGATATTTCTTCATCCACATAATCTCTTATTCTTTCATCAAATCCTTCATAATGACCACATACTAAAATAAGATGTTTGGATTTTGATAGTTCTTTGGCATGATTTTCATGATAAGAAACCCCTTGAGGACACATTAATAAAACTTTGCTATCTTTCGTTTTCACACTTTCAATCGCGTCTACTAAAGGTTCACACCGTAAGACCATGCCCCCACCTCCACCAAATGGAGTATCATCCACTTGATGGTTGTTTAGTTTTGAGAATGTGCGAAAATCAATAATCCGAATTTCAACTAAACCTTTTTCGATGGCTCTTTTAATAATTGATTCTTGTAAAAAACCATCAAACATTTTTGGAAAAAGGGTTAAAATGTCTATTTTCATATGAGATACCCCCGAACATTTTTTACCATAACACATTTGTTTTCTTGATCAATATTTTCGATAAATTCATCTTGATATGGTATATAAAATTTCTTACTTCCTTTCACACTAAGTAAGATACCACCTTTATTATACAAAAATCCTTCTATTTTTCCAAGTGTTTCTTCTTTTTCCATTACAAGATAATCGATGATATTTTCTAAAAGAACTTCATCCTTTAAGTTTAAATCTTTTTCGTCAATAAAAATTTTAGAATGTCGAAATTTTTCAACTAAATTAATATCATTCAGTCCATCTATCGTTATTAAATAATAATCTTTATGAGATCTTACACTAGAAAGTACATGAGATTCATCAGAAATATAAATTGGAAAATCTTTTTTTAAAACTTTTTCTTTTAAAGAAAAATCTGTGTAAAGTTTTAGTTCTCCTTTTAATCCATGAGTCATGGTAATATACCCAAAATAAATTTTATTCATGGTTCCACCTATTAATTTCATATAAAAGAATGGATGCCGACACGCTTGCATTTAACGATTCTGCTTTCGAGTCCATTGGAATATAACAAAATTCTTCACATAAATCTCTTACTTCCTCGCTTAATCCCTTTCCTTCATTTCCAATTACTAAGCATATAGGTGCCTTTATTTTTTGACAACGAATATCTACACCTTGATTTACATCCGTTCCTAAAATAGTGTAGCCTTGTTCTTTTAATTTTTTAATTTCTTCTACTAAGGGTTTTCTTAGTATATTGAGATCAAAAAACATGCCTTCGGTACTCCGAATTACTTTAGGATTATATAAATCTACACAGTTGTTTCCCAGTAAAATATTTTCATTTTGAAAAGCAAGAGAACTTCTTAAGATGGTTCCTAAATTTCCTGGATCTTGAATGTTATCTAACGCTAAAACGTTTCCTTTGATTTCTTTTTCTTTTAATTTTTCACAAACGGCAAGGACTACAGGTGGTGTTTCTTGATTACTTAATTTTTTTATTATGGACTTGCTCACCCAGTAAGTTTTTAAATCGTATTCTTTTTCTTCACTTGTTATAATTTCTTTGACGACATGATGTTTTAATCCTTCTTCTAGTAGATGTTCTCCTTCTATCAAAAATAAATTTTCAAGATCACGGTATTTTTTGTCTTTTAATTTCAACCAATTTTTTACTTTTTCATTTTGTAACGATTCAATTTTAATCATTTCTTAACCTCTTTCTTGCCTCTTTATATTTCGGATAATACTCTCCTACATGACTCCAAAATCTAGAACTATGATTTGCCTCATAAAAATGACATAACTCATGAATAATCACATAATCTAATAAATCGATCTCTTTTTTTAAAAGCTCGCTATTTAAGGTAATAGTTCGATTTGTAATATGATTGACTCCCCATCTAGTTTTCATAAATCTTATTTTCAAGCTAAATTTTGGAATATTTTTAAAATAAGGTACGATCCGGTTTACTTCATTTGTAAAAACTCTTATACATTCTTTTTTATAAAATGTATCGAGTGTTTTTTCATCTTTCGCGATGACATTATCATCTATAAACGTTACATCTTTGGTCACTCCATCAAAAATACGTGTATAAGACTTTCCTAAATATTGAAAAAAAATGTCTTTCTGTTCTTCTTTTTCTTTTTTCTTTTGCATTTTTTCTAAAGAACTTCGATTTTTCTCTAAAATTTTCATAATTTCATGGTTGGAAACAAAACGATTACAACTTACTTCTAATGTATTTTGATCTTTAAAACGCATATATATATTTTTATTCGGTTTTCGATTGATTAGAATATCGATTTCTTTTTCATTTAAGGAAATTTTCAAAGTACCATCACTTCCAATCTTATTGTAACAAGTAAATACATTTCTTTCAATGGCAAAGATCTATTTGCCCAAAAATCTATACCATTCTGATGTTAGGAATACCAATATCAAAAAAGGCAATACTTTTATCCCTTTTTCACTAATAATTTCTGTTAATTTTCTTCATTTTTTTAATTTTAAAGTAACACCTTCTGTTTTATAAAATCCTTTTTCACCTGAAAAATAATTATAAATATCTTGATAATTAAAATCATCACTTATTTTATTGGAATTTACTTTGATATTTGAACAACTAGAATTTATAATTTCTAAATTTTCCTTAATATAACCAACATATGGATTCAAAAACATATAATTTTTACAATAAATTTCAATTTGTTCTATATTAGAATTTTCAATGGAAGTAACACCTAATACACTTTGATATAAATTTTCAAATGATTTTTTTCTTCCTAAAAAACATCCCACAGTAGTAGCAAATTCACCTATTAATTTAACATTTTTTAAATTTAAATTTTCAATATATAAATTTCCATAAGGATGAATCACTGAAAATAATCCTAAACATTTGGTATTACTTTTCACAATAGAATCAATAATGGAATAGTTGTTTCCAAGTAAATACAAAGTCCCCGTAAAATCTTTTAAACTAATACTACGAAATTCAAGATCCATTAAAGAATTTCTAAAACTAGCCACCACAGTTTCATGAGTCAAATTTTCTAAACGAAGTAAATCTTCCTTTCTATTAATATAGAACACTTTATCCACTAAAATAAGTTCTACATTTTTGTACACAAATGGGACCCTTTGAAATAGTTCTTTTTCAATAAATAAGCGATGATTTTCTCCATCTATAATACATTTTCTTTCAAAATTTACCTGTTTTAAAACCAAATCATTTTTTAAATGAATCAATGTTTTTTCATTATTTTCTTTTGAAAAAATTTTTTGAAATTCTTTTTCATTTTTTACATCATATTCTCTTTGATTTTCAAAATAAAAAAAGGATACATCTCTTTCATTGATAAAAAGATTAGTGTTTTTAGTATCTTCAAAAAAATATAACATATTTTTTTTATTATTTCCATATACTTTAAACACAGAAAAATATCCTTTCGATTCAACATCAATAGTAATAGCTCCATAAAAATTTTTTAAAGAAATAGCAGAAATTTTACTAGGTCTAAATTCTTTATGAATTTTTAAAAAAATACTATCATTTCCAGTTAAATTTTCTAATTTTTCAAAATCTTTTATTTGAAAAATATCCACTCTTTTCATATTCCCACCCTGTCTTTCTTTTTTTAAAAAAAGAAAAAGATAACTTCAAAATTATCTAATAATTTTCATCAATTTGATCTACGTTTTCTAGTTCAGTTTCTAAAATATTACGAAACCTTCTTTTAAACGCGACAATACGTAATCGTAAATTTTCTCCATCTGCTTGTAATTTTTCTGATTTCATTAAAGCATCATTTACAATACGTGAAGCATTTCTTCTAGCTTCATCAATAATAGACTTTGATTCATCTCTAGCGACTCTCTTAATTTGGTTTCCTGCATCTTCTGCTACCATAAGAGCTTTATTTAGAGTATTTTCCATATTTTGATAACGTAAAAGTTCTTGTTTCAAAGATTGAATTTCTTCATCTCTTTTTTTTAAATTATTTAGCATACTTTCATATTCTTTTGCTACTTCATTTACAAAACTCGCTACTTCTTTTTTATTATACCCATAAACACTAGTACTAAATTTTTTCAAAGTCTCACCTTCTCACTAACATAAAAGATTTAATTTACCAATCTATTTCATCCTCTTCAGTCTTTTTTTCTTTAGCATCGGTTTCATCAGAAATTTTACCTTGAATATTGACATTTTTTGGAGTACATAAATAAATACCGACTCCTATTTTTTGCATCGTTCCACCGATAGAATAAACACATCCTGATAAAAAATCAATAATGCGTTTAGCTTGAGCAGAAGTTACTCTTTTTAAATTAACAACAACACTATTACGATTCTTTAAATGATCTGCAATTTGTTGAGACTCGGAATAAGCACGAGGTTCTAATAAAATCATTTTATTTCCTGTTTTATCTGCCTCTTTTAAAGCCTCTTCTTGACTTACATTATAATATTCATCTTCACTCATTGCATTACTACTATCTTCTTCGTCTGAAAACCATTTTTTTAATTTGCTAATAGCCATACACTCGTCCTCCAGTTTCTATCTACTATTCATTTTAGCAAAAACTTTATCTTTTTTCAATTCTTTTTGTACGGTTTCTATAAAAAATAAACTTTCTATTTTAAACAAAAAAGAAAAAATGGAAAATCCATTTTATAAAGACATTTTTTCTTGAATATATTTTTTCAAATCTTTTAATAAAACAGTCGTTTGTTCCATGGTGTCTCGGTCTCTTACAGTCACCGTTCCATTCTTTAAAGTTTCATCATCTATGGTGACGGCAAAAAAGGTTCCAATCGCATCACTTCTTCTATATCTTTTTCCAATACTTCCGGATTCATCATAAGTACAAGAAAAGTCTTTAGAAAGTTCTCCATAAATTTCAAGTGCTTTTTCGCTATGAACTTTTTTAATAAGAGGTAAAACAGTAATTTGATAAGGTGCAAGATAAGGATTGAGTTTTAAGACAATTCTTTCTTCTTCCCCCACCATCTCTTTCGTATAAGAATCAACTAAAATAGCCAAAACCAAGCGATCTAATCCTACAGAAGGCTCAATGACATAAGGAAGATATTTTTGGTTTGTTTCAGGATCTAAATACCTTAAATCAACTTTCGAAAAATCCATATGAACGGATAAATCATAATCGGTTCGATCGGCTATTCCCCAAAGTTCTCCCCATCCCATTGGGTATAAATATTCAATATCCGTAGTAGCTTTACTATAAAAGGAAAGTTCTTCTTTCGCATGATCTCGAAATCTCAAATTTTCTTTTTTAAGTCCCAAATCCTTTAAAAATTCCATACAAAAATTTTTCCAATAACCAAACCACTCTAAATCCGTATCTGGTTTACAAAAAAACTCCAATTCCATTTGTTCAAATTCTCGAGTTCGAAAGGTAAAATTACCCGGAGTAATTTCGTTTCGAAAACTTTTCCCTGTTTGACCAATTCCAAAAGGCACCTTTGCTCGCATACTTCTTTGAACATTTAAAAAATTAACAAAAATTCCTTGAGCCGTTTCTCCTCTTAAATAAACCTTGCTTTTATCTTCTTCTGTCACTCCTTGATGGGTTTCAAAAAGAAGGTTAAACTTACGAATCGGTGTAAAGTCACTCGATCCACATTGAGGACAGACGATATGTTTTTCTTTAATAAAACTCTCTATTTCCTCATTGGTCCAACCATCTGCCGTGATGGCTCCTCCTGTAAAATCTTCAATGAGTTTATCTGCACGATGTCTACTTTTACAACGTTTACAATCCATTAAAGGATCGGAAAAAGATGCGACATGACCCGATGCAACCCACACATTAGGATTCATTAAAATCGCCGAATCTAATCCATAATTATAAGGATTTTCCAAAATGAATTTCTTCCACCAAAGTTTTCGAATATTATTTTTTAACTCCACTCCTAAAGGGCCATAATCCCAAGTATTAGAAAGTCCTCCATAAATTTCACTTCCTTGAAAAATATAACCATATTGTTTACAATAATTCACTAAATCTTCCATTGTAATTTTCATCCTTTAACCTCCATTCAACATCAAAGATATTTTCTTTTTTCATGTATCATTATATGATAAGAAATAGGAAAACACAAGGAAAAAATCACCTTAAGGAGTTAAAGTGATTTCTAAATTCATCGTATTGATATCGAGAACAGTATCTTTTGGAATACTATAACTTGCGACTTTTCCATACCCATTTAACGTATATTTTAAATGGAGCATTTCACACATTCGTACCACTTCATTACTACTCCATCCTGTAATATCAGGCATTTTAAACTCTGTAGCATTCGTTTTTAAATACACTTTAGACCCCGCGATAAGCTTTGTACCTTTTAATGGATATTGACTAATAATATATTTTCCATTTCCAAGAACAATAGGATTAAGTCCTAATTTTTTTAAATCTTCGACCACAACACTCGTTTCCTTTGAAATCATTTGTTCAATAGAAATAATTTTTGTTTCATCCACATCATTTTTTTCTTCAACGGCATTCACCATATTGGCAATATCTTTAATAGCACTTGCAATCGTACGTGCGATATCGTTACTATCTCCTACATATTTTTCAGTAGCAAAATAAAAGACATATCTTGGATTTTCATAAGGAAAAAGACCAATAAAAGAACGAATATAATCATAAGTTCCAGTTAAATATCCTCCATTAGGAGAGGCCATCTGAGCCGTTCCTGTTTTTCCGGCAATTTTTACATTATCTGGAGCATAAAGCTTATTATAACTAAATCCATTATAAACCACGTCATACATCAAACTTTTCATTTTATCAACGGACTCTTTCGATGCAACTACCCCTACTTCATCTCTTTTTCCTTCCAAGACAGTTTTTCCAGATGCATCGACAATCTTAGAAACAATATAAGGTTTTACCATCACTCCATCATTTGCAAAAATACTCATTGCTTGGAGCATTTGAATAGGTGTCACCAAAACACCTTGGCCAAAAGATGCATTGGCAAGTTCTGATTCATATTGAAAATTAATAAGTCCTTCTGCCTCTCCTGGCAAAGTAATTTTTGTTTTTTTACCAAATCCTGCTTTATTATAAAAATCACTTAACTTTGCAGACCCAAGTTTTAACCCTAAATTAGTCGCGGCTACATTTGAAGAATAAGCAAAACCTAAATCATAAGAAATGTCGCCCCATCCAACATTATTAAAATCTTTAATCTTTGTCATTCCATCACTTAACGTAATCGTACCAGATTTATATAACTCTTGACCATTATAAATTCCATTTTCCAAAGCCGCTAGCCAAGAAAAAATTTTCATCGTACTACCAGGCTCATATTGATACCCCACTAAAGGACTTAAATAATTAGAAAGATTCTCTAACGTATTTGGATTAAAATTAGGATTCGATGCACTTCCTAAAATCTCTCCTGTTTTGGCATCCATCACTGAAAAAGTAGCCCAAGATAAACTTTTTCCTTTTGAAAAATTAGTAATTGCATTTTCCAAAACATTTTGAACATCACTATCTAAAGTCAAATAAACATCAGATCCCGATTCGGCTTGTTCTTCATAGACCTCACTTGTAGGCATTTTATAGCCATATGCATCTTGTTGATATTCTGTATACCCATTTTTTCCTTTTAACTCTTTATTAAAATAGGATTCAATTCCCATTTCCCCTACAATCTCGCCTTCATCATTACTTCTAGCATATCCTAAGATATAAGAGGCCCATGACGAATTAATATATTGACGTTTCTTAGCAAGAGTTTCAAACTCAATTCCTGGTAAATCTAAGTTTTGAATTGCCATTTTTTTGTCTTCACTCACTCTTCCCCAAACTCCAAGTTCCACTTGATATTTATCTTGACTTAAATAACTCGTTAAATCCGTATTACAAGTTGCTTTTCCTTCTTCGGTCTCAGCTAAAATATTACAAAGAGAAGTCGCCGTGCCTTGTGGATCTACGACATGTTGTGGATGTTTCTCATCCGTTGTTCTTGAAGGAGATAACATCGCGAGAATCTTATAAGAATTGGCATTTTTCGCTAAGGGTTTCCCATCTTTATCATAAATGACTCCACGTGATGCATAAAGCGTTTCTTTCACCGTATTTCGATTACTAGCAAACTCTGTTAAATTAATTCCATCCACTTTGTCACTTAAAACCACATAAGATAACTTAATTAAAATAGCACAGAAAAAAAGCCCAACAATAAGCATTGTTAGTTTCACATTCAAAAAATTTTTATGAATTTTTACCTGTTTTTTTTTCATAGAACTTCCTTATTCATTAATATTTTTAATGTTGTTATTATTATAAGTCATTCCTTTGGAAGTTGCAACTTCTTGAATTTTATCTAAACTTGCAAGTTCATCGACTTGCATGGAAAGAGATTCATTAATGCCTTCTTGCTCTGCTATTTTAGAACGCATTTGTTCTAGTGTAATATTTGTTTCTGATAGTACGGCTTTTGAAAAAACAATAGAAACAGGAAATAAAAATAATGCAATTCCAATTAAAACATAAAGCATTTTTTCTCCTCTATATCTTTTTTTTACAACCTTTTTTTTCATATTTCTTCAAATCCTTTCTGCAATTCGTAATTTAGCACTTTTACTACGACTATTTTCCTTTAATTCTTGTTCACTCGGTAAAATAGGCTTTTTACTAATTAATTTCAACTTAGGTTGATGTTCCAAAGGAATATTAGGAAGTCCTTTCCATGGCTCATCCACCTCACTATATTTTTTAAATGTTTGTTTTACGATGCGATCTTCTAATGAATGAAAAGTCACCACGACAATTCTTCCTTTCGGATTTAATAAGTCTATCGCATCTTCTAAAGCCATTTCTAAATCTTTTAATTCTTCATTGACTTGAATACGAATGGCCTGAAAAATATTTCTTTCTGGATGTTTTTGATAAAAGTAATGTGCTCCTACCGCATTTTGAATCACATGAACTAATTCTTGAGTAGTCACGATTTCTTTTTCTTTTCTCGTTTTGACAATTTCTTTGGCAATAAAGGAACTTTTTGATTCTTCACCATATTGATAAAAAATTTGTTTAAGTTCTTCTTCACTATATCGATTCACGATATCTCGAGCCGTAACTGGATCATTTCTATCCATGCGCATATCAAGAATTTCATCTTTCATAAAGCTAAATCCTCTATTCTCATCTAACTGAGGAGAAGAAACGCCTAAATCAAATAAAATTCCATCTACTTTACTAATTCCTTTTTCCTTTAAACATTCTTTCATTTTTGAAAATCTAGAATGAATAATTTCAAAACGAGGACTAATTTGACTTAAAACATCCTTTGAGTAGCAAATAGCCTCTTGATCACGGTCGAAGGCGAATAATTTTCCCCTTTTTATTCTTTTTAATATTTCGCTTGCATCTCCCGCATAACCTAAAGTAGCATCCACATAAATTCCATCACTTTGAATATTTAATCCCTCGATGGATTCATTTTTTAGCACCGTGTAATGTTTCATAAATTCACATCCATAAATAGGTTCTCGGCAATATCGCTAAGTTGTTCTTCATTCTTAGAAAGAAAACTTTCCCATTCGTCTTTGTCCCATATTTCAATTCGGTCATTCGCGCCGATTACAACGCATTCTTTCGTTAAACCGGCGTGGACAACCAACGGGGAGGTAATAGAAGTCCGACCTTGACGGTCAAACTCACAAACAGTAGCACCAGAGAAGAAACTTCGT
>CANQRJ010000001.1 GCA_947626215.1 uncultured Bacilli bacterium | reverse complement strand
GCAAATTTCTTTACTTATTCACATGAAAAAAAGATAGTTTTTACTTTTTCTATCTTTTTATGTCTGAATAGTTACTTTAAACATGGATTTAGACCAATCTTTGACAGTTATAATCGTAAAACTTTATAAATGATAACGTTGAAGCCATTTTATTAGACGTACCTAATATTAATTCTGATTTTTTATCTCTAATGTAGATTTACAATATTTTCGTAACAAAAATAGAATATTTTATATGATAAACATTCAGGATTATATCATCGATGAAATATCTTCGTAATTTGGTTTTGAAAAAAAGTTTTCAATTTAATATTTTTTTGTAAAAATGAAAACATAAAAAAGCCCAAAAAAACAAAAGCTAAAAAATAAACATGAAAAACTCCATAATTTACGTGATACATAAGTAAAATATAACTTAGCACCGTATCTATAATAAAAAGAAAAGTAATCAAATACTGAAACCACATAGAATATTTTGAAATGATTTTAAAATGATAATCAGAAAAAAAATGAAATCCCATTCCAAAAAGAAAAGAAACAAAAAAAGAAATTAACTGAGTGATTTCATCCATTATTTAAACAATTTAGCTAAGAAAGTTTCTTCCTTAGATTTTCCTTTCCCATTTTCTAAATATTGATAACTGTTAATCTTCCCCTTAATACGAACATTTCCATCATGGGTATCAAGTCTTAATATTTCAAGTCCACTACCCTTTAATAACAAAACACCCATCGTAGTTTCCAATAAAAACTCTTCATGATCAAAACTAGTAATTTTTTTAACACCCGTTAAATGAATCTCTCTACGATCAATAATCTTTACTTCATGATTACTTGGAATTAATTCAATATTTGCCTGTTCCATTTTTTTCACCTAACAAATTATATGTAAAAAATTAAAAAATAATACATCTTAAAACATTATAAATCTTTATTCTGATAAATAAAATCGACTATATTCACATTGTGAATCCCATTAATATTATCTTGTAAAACCATATCAAGCAAAAACAAATATCTAGGATACAAATCTTTTATCATATAAAAAGGTTTATATTCTCTTTCATTAGTT
Organism: uncultured Bacilli bacterium; assembly: GCA_947626215.1. GTDB lineage: Bacteria > Bacillota_I > Bacilli_A > RF39 > UBA660 > Ventrenecus. The sequence goes on along the minus strand of CANQRJ010000001.1, from coordinate 32,919 downwards.
TTTTCATCATCAATATTTTTAGAAACCTGTATGTAATAATAATCAAGAGAACCTTTTCTAGCAATAAAATCACATTCTAAATTTCCAATTTTACCAACACTTAAATCATAATCTTTACTTACCAAATAATTATAAAGAATATTTTCCAAAACAGGTCCATAATTTATTCTTTGATCAGTTTGAAAAGCAAAATAAATACTCAAATCAGCCAAATAATATTTTTTTTCACCTTTCAAAACCTTTTTAGATTTCAAATCAAACATTTCACAAGGATATATGATTTTTGCATTTTCTAAGACATTCAAATAACGATAAATCGTTCTAGTATCAATTTTTTGATTTTGAGATTCATAATATTTACGAATACTACCGGCGGAAATCCTAGAGCCAAAATTATTAATAACAAAAGTTTGAACAAGTTGAAAAATATCCGGATTTTTAATTTTTTCATTACGTTTAATATCTTTTACAAAAATATCATTTAAAATGTTTTGAGTATATCTTTTTTGATCTTCAATTTGATCGTATTTTAAAGCTCCAGGAAATCCTCCATTTCTTACAAATTGTTCAAATTCCAAATAAATATTATCATGAATCTCTTTATGAAAAAATTTTTTCATTTCAATATATTCATAAAAATTTAAAGGAAACATTTCAATTTCAATTTTTCGACCAGTTAATTTAGTGACAAGTTCCCCAGATAATAAATATGAATTAGAGCCTGTAATAAAAATAGACATATTTCCTTCTATCCGATAAGATTCTATAACCTCTTCAAAACCCTTTACATTTTCTACTTCATCCAAAAATAAATATTTAAAGCTCTTATCTTTGATTTTTTCATCAATAGTTGCTTGTAATTCTAAAGGTAATTTAACACTTTTATATGGATTCGCATCTAATTTAATATCTATAATATCCTTTTCTTTCACTCCATTATCAAGTAATTCCTGTATAATAGATTCTAATAGGCTAGACTTGCCACATCTTTTAATTCCTGTAATCACTTTAATCATTTCAGAATCATGATAAAAACCACGAATTTTCTTTAAATATATTTCTCTTTTATAAACTTTATTCATAGTATCACCAATAAAATCATACATGAATTCAGAAAAAAAGTCAAGTTATCGACAAAAATAAAGAACAAATAGCCTAATTTTTGTCGATAAATAAGAATTTTTAATCAAAAAAAAATTCTAGATAAAACTAGAACTTTTACTCTTCAGATATTTTATTATATTCTTCTAAAATAGCCTCTGTAAAATCATTTCTTACTTCTGGATTAATTGGATGACAAACATCTTTATATTCTCCAGTTGCAGTCTTTCTACTAGGCATAGCAATGAATAAACCATTGTCTCCTTCAATAATTCTGATGTCATGAATTGCAAAAGCATCATCTAATAGAACAGATGCAATTCCTCTCAATCTTGAATTTTCTTTCGTAATCTTACGAACACTTACAGATGTAATCTTCATATAACTCCTCCTAAAGTTAAACCTAACTTATACATATATTTTAACCCAACATTTTAAACTTTTCAAGTCTTTTACGCAAGTTTTACTACAACATCGCCAATAATCACGTCTGCGTAGTTAAAACTTTTTTCAACACCATTCACTAAAACCGTAAAAACATAAGGATAAACTCCCGAAACTTTCCCATAATATTGAAAATTTTTATTACGCATTCCATAAACTTCAACAGACACTTCTTTATCTAAATAAGACTTCATTTTTTCACGAATGATATCTAAATTCATAATCCTCCTCACCTAGGGAAGCCTACATACATCATACCATTACTAATAATCCCGCCCATTCCATTCGCTCCATACTTTGTTTTCGATAATAAAGACACCAAATCAATCTGTTTATTTCTCTCAGTCATAGCAACCACGGTCGCGATGATAGCAGGATCTAAAGCATGAATATTCACTCTTTTTGGAGAACTTGCAAAATTAGCACCGGCCCGAATCAATTCTTCATAATTGCTTTGGCAAGCACCGGCGATAATGACTAATTTTTCATGGCTTTTTTCAAACTTACGAGCTTCTTTCACGGCTTTTACAAAATTTTCAGTATTCTTATAATTCTTACTATCACTTTTACTTCCTTTTTTAGGATAATAAGCATCATGACCCGTAATAATTACAATATCAGGTTGATATTCTCTGAGTAAATTTTGAATATTTTTAGCAACATCACTTTCTGGAATTTTTTTACCAATTGCCATAACTTTATGTTTTTGATAAAATTTCATACATCGACTTAAATATTCCTCATCGGCATCAATATGTAATACCTTCCCAGGTAAGTAAAAAAAGTCTCCTCGATCTCCAGAAAACATTTCTAAAGAATCCTCTTCTTCTTCTCTTTCCTCATTTTGATAAAGAACCAAATCTTCTAAAGGAGCATCCGCATAAAGCCGTACTTGAATCCCTTTTAAATAAGCAACTTCTCCTTTAATGGAAAGAATTTTAAAAACAACATCATGATTATATTTAATTCGAGTGACTAAGTCTCCAACCTGAAAGGACATAAGCTTCACCTAAAAAAGTATATGAAAAAAATAAAAATTTAAAACTAACTAAAAAGTGTAGACAAAATCTACATTATTTATTAAAATACTAAAAAATATGTCAACATTTTTCAGTAAAACCAAAAAGTTACAAAATGATTTAAAAAGTGTTATATTTATATTATAAGAAATTTTAATTCATATGAAAGACATAATAGAACAATTTGTTATTATCTTATCATATAGTAAAAGGAAAAATTATTATGAAAAATAAATTTAATCTAACAAGAGAACAAAACATATTTATAGCAAAAAGAAATATTGTAGATTATATTTGGAAAAGTGCTAATTTAGAAGGTATTGATGTTACATGCTCAGAAATACAAGCTATATATGATGGTGGTATTGTAAATGGACTAACTGTTGATAAAATAATTGCCATCAACAATTTAAAATACTCTTGGCAATTTATATTAGAAAATGAAAGCATTGATTATGATTTTAAGCTATTATGTCATTTACACAAATTAACTTGTGATAAGTTAGTGTTAGAACAAAATTTAGGAAAATTAAGAAGCACACCTGTAAATATTGGTGGAACTTCATGGAAACCAATGTTTCCAATTGAAAGTCAAATTAAAGAAGAACTACAAGAATTATTAAATCAACAGGAAAAAACTAAAACTGAAGTAGCTATTGAGATCATGCTATGAATTATGAGAAAACAAATGTTTATTGATGGCAACAAAAGAGTTGCTATGCTATTTGCAAATAAAATAATGATTGATCATGGTTGTGGAATCATAACAATTTCTCAAGAAAATCAACCAACTTTTTTTGAAAAATTAATTAAGTTTTATGAAACAGGAAATAATTCTGATTTAAAAGAATGGATTTATAAAACTAGCATTGATGGTATTGACTTAAATAATAAAAAATAAATATTATATGAGGTGAAAAAAGATGCACATATTTTTGTTTAAGATTATTTAAAAAGGAAACTTATGTAGGTAATATTAAATGTTATAACTATTTAGAAAGTTAAAGAAAAATTCATTTGTTATGTTATAACAAATGAAAACTACAAGTGTAACTATTTTAAAGGTGATAATTAAAAATATAGTATAAAATCGAATTTATGTTTATATGAGTAAATTTTATGTATATAATATTCTTTAAGAAAGAAGGTAATGATGTGTTAGAGCATTTAGAAAATATAATTAATGATATTGCTTTAATAAAAAAAACAAATAAATATAATTTAGAGCATGTTGATATCGTTTTTTTAGAAAATTGTATTGTTGAACTAAAAATGAAACTTGAGGAAAAAATAGATTTGGAAAAAGTTAAAATGATATCAAAAATTATTTATCAACTAAATATAGATAATACATTTTCTGAACTAACTGATCACATTAGTAATGAATTTTATGCGTTTGAATTTATGTTAGAGCAAAAAGTCAAAGAGGGAAAATTATAAATGAGTGAAAAAGATAAGTATGGTTACAAACACGATGATGGTCATTATTCAAAAATGACAGGGAACGAAAGTAATGCATCATATTCAGTATATGATAAAAATCCATCTGAAAAAGATCATTCAACTATTCATATTAACATTAATACAGATACTGGAAAGGGATCAATAGTAGAACATGGATCTGATGGCAAAACCACAAAAACGGATATATGTCGATAAATATGATATTGTTTCCATTGCAACAAAAGATATATTAAATAATGAAAGAATAATGTGAAAATTACAAATTTAAAAGAAGATATTAAATTGCATAATACTAATATTAGAAATCTATATTTAAAAAAACATTTGAAGAAATTAGTTTAGATGAATTTATGTTAATGAAAGAAAAAGAAACTGAGTTAAAAGAAAAATCGGAAATATTATTAAAAAAACTTGAAGAATCAAAAAATATGGAAAGTATAAAAATATATTTGCTTGAAAAATATAATGGCATTTATAAATAATATGAATGTGTGAACAATGTTATTCGAGAACTAATAGATAAAATTATTGTTTATAAAGATCATACATTAAAGTTGTCCTTTAAGTTTGGGTTAGGAGAACCTAAAAAAATTAGGTTATATTAAATCGAATAGTTACTTAGTAAATATCAGTAAATACTGATGTATTCTTAAGTAACAACCTAAAAAAGCCCATAAAATAGGGGAAAAACGTAATATTTTGTTTTTCTTAAAAACTCAAAAAATGATAAAAATCGCCAAAAATTCTCAAAAGTTTATGATAAAAAAGAAGTAGGTGACGCACCTTAAGTAACTAAAATTGATAATTTTAACTAATGAAACATAACAACGAACTGAAAAAAATTCAGTTCTTTTTTTTGCCATACATAGCTATATTTTATTTAAGTATAGTTATCTAGAAAAAAAAGAAGAAAAGACATGGCGAATTGCAAAGTTATTGCAGTAGCAAGGTGGAGTTAGGAAAAAAAGGAAATTAATCTTAATATGTCTTAGTCTGAATAGTTACACTTAAAGATCTTTTAAAAAGAAATCTATACTTGAAAGCAAAACTAACACGGTGTTATACTTGATATATAACAACATAAAAATATTAAAAAAAATTAGGAGAATACGTTTGAGTGAAAAAGAAAAGATATAATATTTGTAAAATTTTATTCATTATTACGTTTTTACTGATGATTCTTTTTGTAATGCTTGCATACATTCAATCAAACTTAGATCCATACATCTTTACTATTAGATTACTCGGTTTACTACTTATGATTATCCCAGGAATAATGTTATATAACATACCTTTTGAAAAAAACATTGGAAAATCTAAAATGTATTATTTTCCACAAGCTCAAAAATTTTTAATTAATGATTCATTATATGAAAAAATTGCTAATTTAAACTTAGATATAATAAGTCTTCCTAATATACCAAATAAAGTTATCTTTGCGAGAACACAAACCTATTTTAGCAGACGTACTCCTAATAGATTTAGAGAAGTATATTCTTTTTATGAATTTACAGAATATGACGAATTTCTTTATTCGTATTTATATATGCAATTAGAGTTTTTAAAAGATTTAAGGCAAGATGGCATGTGGTTTGCACAATACCTAATTATAAAATTAAAAAAGAGTAACTCTTATTTTTGGGAAAACTATATAGAAGTATTAAAACTACCAAGAAAAGAATATGATCAAATCACAGTCATATTTATTTTAGAAGATAAAAAAATTATGGTTATACCAAGAACTATCTTTGAAGGTCATGGAGATATATTTCAAATTAGTCGAATATTAAATCTATTCATTGCTTGTGGATTTAAACCAGAAGATATAAAACCTGAAAAAAAATTAAAATAAAATTATATTTTAATCTTGTTCATCCGTATCTAATAACTCAATATCATCATTTTCTAAAGATTGATAAAATTGATTTAATTTTTGAAAAAACTCCTTTTGTTCATCAGAAGCATATCCCTCAAAACAAACTTCTTGAATTTGATCATCATTAAATAACAATGTCTGTTCACTATCTAAAAGGCCTTCAGGATAAACACACCCACTATAGTCATACATTTGGTTTTGGTGTTCATTGCTTACTCCAAAATAACCAATAATCATAACCTTTTTTGTACCTCCTTTTAAAAGAACAACACTTCCAATTGATAATATTTTTTTCATATAAAACTTTCTCCTTTTTATTCGTAAATTGAAATTTAAAATACTTTTATGACTTAATACTTGTAGCTATTCCTTATTTTTCGATAAATAATACCTCGATATCATTTTTTAATTAGAATACCAAACTTTCATTATTATCTCTCATTTCTAAATTTCAAAAAGATAAATTCCTTCTATAAAACATTTTATCAAAAAATACATAGAAAAAAAACATTATTTTCATTGTTTTCTTCCGTTTTTTGTAATAACTATATTATTATCTACAATCTTCGGATTTTCTTTTTCCATTTTTTTTAAAACATTGATACTATTTTTGGGTTGTTTCATCATTTCTTTAAAAACTTTAACTTTCATGGATAATAATTCTTTTTTATTCATTTTTACCTCCTAATTTCTTCTAATATGGCTTCTAAAGACTCTAAATCTAAATTCGATTTAGTATTAGCCAATAAATTGTTATTTGATTCGTTTGCTAAATCATATTTATATTTAACATTATCAAGTACTTTTATTAATTCATCCACTTCTTTTTGATTAGAATCCATCGTCGTTAATTCATGAATATAATCCAAAATATCATCCTCAATAGTAACAGAATTAAATAGTCCTAAATCATAAATAGTTTGATTATTAATTCCACTTGTTCGATCTTCATTTCCTTCTTTTACAAAAGAATTAAATTTATATCCACTACAATTAGATTCATATAAGTCCAAAGCTTGATCTAAATAAGATACATCCTTTGTTTCCTTAAAATTTTCCATAAGAGAATTAATAAAATTGGACTGATGAGTAGCCACATCAACTTTATCAATGCGTATTACTGGAATATTCCATTCTATAGCCGCTTTATAAGCACTTTGAATCTGTGTATCAGTAGAATCATTATATATAATAACATAATCCGGTAAAGTTCCATTTTTTTCTAAATCTACTTCATTATAAATTCTTCTTGTATAACTAGACATATCATCAGCCGTAACAAAACGTTGATTTGCCCCAGAAGAATATCCTACACTATTAATATTAGAATTAATATCATTAGGTGCCATCATAACTATTTGAGAGTCATTCAACTTAGTAAAGCCATATAAAACGCCTTCATTATTAACCGGGCAACTTCCAATATTTCTTTCATTTATATAGGTAGCCGCCAATATATGATTAGTTGGATCATCCGCTTGAAAATAAGCATCTTTATAAGAAGATACATGTTCTAATCCATTCGTAACAAGTCCAGAATCACTACTACGAACTATAAAAGAAAACTGATTACCAACATCAACAACCGTAACATTTTTACCCTCAAAATTAATTGTAGAAGTATTTTGACCAGATTTTATTAAAGACTCTATAGTATGATTAGTTTTTTCTAAACTTTCAATATAGGTTTTTACGTAAGCTTTCCTTAAAGCATCATCAATATATAAAAGTTCTTCTGAAGAAATTCGAATATTACACTCGTCATATAAATTTTTTAATGTTTCTTTATCATTTATAGATTCAATAAATTTTAAATATTTTATAATAGCAACACTTTCTTCATCATATTTTGAAATAGAATCTAGACTAGTTTCATATTTAGTAATAAAAGATTTAATATTTAAAACATCACTTGAAAAATATTTATTATAAAAAATCTTTTTCAAATCGTTGACATCTGTAAACGAATTTAGATATAAATTTAAAAATTTATCATCACATAATTCATAAAATTTTGTATTATAATCAGATGAAAATGCAGATAACTTTATTGAATTTGAATAAGCATTTGATGCAAGATATAATACATAATTTGTAAAAGAATCACTTAATAATAATTTTGAATCTAAATTTACTAAAGCATGTTCATTTTTAATAAAAAAAGATAGCATGTTTGTAACTTTCGGATAAAATGTATATAATGAATTATCAGAATAGCTATTTTGAACAAACTTAACAAAAGCTTGATATAAACTAGGATTGTAATTATGCAAATAAACAATTTGATTAGCTAAAGTAGCTTTATTAATAATAGATTTTACAAAATCTTCTCCTAAATCATTTAAGTAAGAAGAATTAAGCAAGGAATAATTCATTCCTTTAAATTTATATTTATTTTCAGAACACAATTTATTTAAAAATTGAATACCAACTTCATCTATTGTATTGTTTTGAAGAGCATAAAAGAATTGAGCTTGATCAAACATATCATAACCACTTAAACTTAATTTCTTTAAATCAGGAGAAATCTTTTTTGATAATTCAATGATAGAATCTCTTACCTTTTTTTGATATTCTTGTGACATAGCATTAAATACACTACCAATAATTCTTCTTTTCCTTCCATAAAATTCCTCTACTTCATAATTTTTCATAAAAATAGGAGAACCTTCATCAATACGTCTATATAATTCATTTAGTAAATCTGTATTTTTAGAATTATGATCGATTAATGTTATTAAAGATTCATCATGTAAATCAGAATATAATTCTGGATGTTTACAAACATATTTTTCAATATTAGAATATTTTTCTTTTCCAAAAATTTTATCATAAAAAATCTCTTCCTGATTATGAAATATTTTTGTATAAAATAATTGACTTGTTTCATCATCATAAGAAATATCAGACGATATTAATTCATTAATTTGCCCAATACTTGCACGTTGAATATATTCTTTTTTATTTTCCAGAGATAATTCTAAAAACTTCGAAGTAGATAACAACTCATCATTTTTAAATATAGCTTTTTCTCTATTAGTTATTAACGACTCTGAATTTGTAATTTGATCTGAATCTCTAATTGGAAGACCTTCTTCTTCCATATCTAAAGTATCTTCTAAGTTTGTAATTTGATCTGAATCTCTAATTGGAAGACCTTCTTCTTCCATATCTAAAGTATCTTCTAAGTTTGTAATTCGATCTGGATCTCTAATTGGAAGGCCTTCTTCTTCTAAATCTAGAGTATCTTCTAAATTTGTAAATTGATCTGAATCTCTAATTGGAAGACCTTCTTCTTCCAAATCTAGGGTATCTTCTAAATTTGTAAATTGGTCTAAATCTCTAATTGGAAGACCTTCTTCTTCCAAATCTAGGGTATCTTCTAAATTTGTAATTTGATCTGAATCTCTAATTGGAAGGCCTTCTTCTTCTAAATCTAGGGTATCTTCTAAATTAGTAAAATGATCTGAATCTCTAATTGGGAGACCTTCTTCTTCTAAATCTAAGGTATCTTCTAAATTAAATTGTTGAATATTCTCTAAAAGCATTGATGTACTATTAGCATAGATTGCTCCCGTTTTATCAATATTTGTATTTTTAAAGGCACTTGCTATTCTTTGAAATCTATTTTTTGTATATGTCCAGTCCGAAGCAACCCCTATAATAAACGTCTCCGCTTTCTTCACTAAAGACTCTTTTTTTGCCTTAGATACATTAGACTGATATTGATCATACTCTGATTTTGATATTTCTTTATAAACTACTTTTCCATTTTCTTCAGCAAGCCCTAAGTAAGCAATTGAAAAATGATCTGGATTAAATACATAATTTCCATCATGAGAAACAGCCTTATCTACTAAATCTCTATAACGAAACTGTTGTAATTCACTTGGATCTATTTTCAATTTGACAGCTACTCGTTTATCAGCCAAACTACTTGTATTCATAGCAACATCTTCTATATCAGGAATACCTGCAAAGAAAAAACTTTTTTTATTTCCATACGAAGTAAAATAATCAGAGGCTTTTATATATCCAGATTCTTGAATTTTAGAAATACTTTTTTCACTTGTAAAATGATATAATCCTTCATTTAATATTTTCTGAGAAAAACTATTAGACGTTGTAACTGGCGTATATCGAAAGAAAAATGGCCTAGATGCAAATGAAGTCGCGATACCAACAACTGCCTTTGGTAAAGAAGACAAAGCAGTCTTCCCTAATAATTTATTCACATCAGAATTATTTACAATAACTTGCTCCACGTCAGTAATATTTTGAACTCCAACAAAAGCAGGTTCTAAATTTTGAATAGGATTTAAATTAAGTGAAACAATATTTTTATCCCTTATTTGATTCATTTTTACATGCAAAGCATTTTGAGAATTTTTAAGCATATTTCCTAATAAAGTACTTACTCCAGAAGAGGCTACTGTTTTACCGTTAGCTTGTACAAGACTTAAAGTAACATCTTTTGCCGTAGTTGTATATTCTTGCAAAATTTCATCATAATTCATTTGTTGTGTTTCTGGAATTAATTCATGAAAACTTTGAACAATTTCTTCTTGAGAAACTTTACCAGCTTTTATCTGATTATCAATCATTTTAATACTACTACTATTAATAGCTAAGCTAGGAAGATTCATGATTCCACCTGTAATACCCCCATAAATCCCAGATTGTAAAGCTTCTTTTGAAGTACTTGCTAAATCAAAATCTTTTTGTAAAATAAGAGAACTTGCACCTGCATCGACATAAGTTTGAATAAATTCTTCATTAAATTCTTTACCCATAGCTTGAGCCATAGTTTTTAAACTAACTACTTTCGTATCACTTAATAATGGTAAACCTCCTAATGCCTTCTCCATTAAGACTTCACTTGCACCGGATGCAACCCCATATAACATAGACTTTTGAACAGAATACCCTTCCGTCATTGCACTGTGATAAGAACCTCCTGCCGCGCTCGCTCCCAAAGCAAGAGATCCTACAAAAGGATTAATAGCCGAAACGGCAATGCTAGGTAACATATTTCCAATCGACTCACTAATTTGGTAATTATGTTCCGTTAAAGCTCCATAATCTTTTGTATAATCAATAATATCAGATGTGCTAAAAACATCTCCCTTTAAATTTTTCGTAAGAAGACCATTTTTCATTTTTGATTCTTTACTAGACAATGCCTGAACGATATACATATTTTCATATTCTTTTGCACTCACAGTACGATTTTCCTCTAAAGGACTTTCTAAAAGATATCCCAAATTTGAAAAAAATCCCATCATACCTTCAGATAAACCTTTTCCAGTAACCTTTAAATGATTGGTCACGGCCTCAACTCTATTTACTTCATTTAAACTAGATAAATGATTTAAAAACTCATTTGCATTGACTTCTCCACAGTATTGATGAATTTCACTTTCATAGTCTGTAAGATATTTATTTGCTTTTTCTGAGCCAAAATTTTGATAAGCAAATTGATAATATTTACCCATATCACTTAAACTTTGAATTCCTTGAACTTTAGCAAGTTCTTTTAATAATTCAGGATTGGTTACCCCTTGTACTTCAATACTGTCTCCATACATTTGCATTGCTAGAGAGGTAAAACTAAGAGGATCCACTTCCCCATAAGTTTTCACATACTTAGAATAATCTACAATCGTTTGTTGAGTAGCAATATTTTGATCATTTTGAATAACAGTCGTGACATCTGTTATACCATCTTTAGAAACACTTTTAGGTTTAAAATTCTTATAATCTTCTGTCTGGCTCATTAAAGCATAGGACAATCCTTTCACTTGAGCCTCAATTTTATTTTTTGCCTCTAAATCTTTAGAATAATTATCTTGAAGAGTAGACATTTTTTTCAAAAAATTTTCTAAACTGCCATACTGTGTACCACTTAAAATCGAATTGAAACGTTTATATTGAGTTCCGATAGTCATATCATTTTTCAAAAGAACTTCACTTAACTCTGTCACAGACATTTTTTCAAATTGATCTCTAGTTAAATGAATTCCTTTTTCATCAAAATCAAAATCATTCCACCTAAAAGATTTACTTTTATACTCTTTTGCCATACGAAGAGCCTCTTGTTGAGCTTCACTTTTTAAAGATTTCATTTTATCTATGTCAAAAGATGAACCCGTTAATTTAGAAAATACCTTAGCCATATCATTATATTTTGTTTGAGATGCTTCACACTTTTGATTTGCTTTTTGCATGTCTTCATCATACATATGAGTAAGAGTACTTTGAATTTTATTGACTTCACTTGCCGTTAAATTAGATCCATTAAAAAATTTATTTAAAATCATTTCTTTTTCTTGTTTAGAAAACAAAACTTTCTGTTCAAACATGGACTGTGCTAAAAAAGGACTAGCAGAACCCATACTCATAAAAGCGTTAGAATAGAGTTCAGAATTCACTGTAGCAAGCGTTAATTTGCCAGATAATGATGTTTTTGTAACAGTAGGATTCAAAAGTTTACCACCAACAAAAGAAGCAAGAGAAGATTCTTCAAAGCCATAGAAACTTTGAGAAATTGCATTTTCAACCGCACGAACATCATTAAGATAATGAAGCCACCACTCATCAATTTTTTGATAAGCTTCAAGCATTTCTTTATACTTATTAGATAAAACAGACTTCATCCTAGAAACATAGACATTAGAACACGTAGTAACATAACTATTGGAAAACTTAGAATACTTATCTGTTTCAAAACTTCTAGAGGCATTTACAAAATTTTTATAAGAATTATTTAAATAATTATAATGAATAATTTTCATAAATACCTCCTATTGTTTAAATACTAGATTCTATTTTTAACTTTAATTCTCTCATTTGTTTTTCACAAGAACGAACTTTATTTCTTAAAGAACGAATATAACTATAACTTGGTTCATCTTCACTTAATTCCCTATCAATGGCTCTTTCTAGTCTGGCAACTTCTTTATCCAAATTTTGGTAACTTTTTATATCATTTCCAACACCAATATATTTTTGAATTAATTGTCTTAAATCTTCATATTTAGATATCAAATTTTGATTTGCAGAAATTAAAACACTAGCCGCTTGAACCTGAAAAGACTGAGAATCTTGAATCTCTTTTAAAATACTTTCTTCCATAGAAGTTGTAAGAGACTCTTTCATCAAAGTAAGACTTTCTATTAGACGATCTGCATCCACATCATTCATGAAAAACCTCCAAACAAACTAGCAATCTTTTCTTCACTTAATCGATGATTTTCAATCACACCTGAAACATATGCACATAAATTAGTCATTGCACTTCTTAAATCGGATGCATTATGAAGTAAAGAAGAATATTTTTGTTTTACAAAATCACAACCAACACCAGACCAATAAAGTTCTTCACTTAACTGTTTCTCAAGATTTTCTAAAATATCTAAAATTTGTTCTAATTGATTTTTTAAAGATTGATACTCCAATAAAGCATTTTCTACATAATTATAATCAAAAAAATCCATAATCTCACCTACAAATCTATCTTTTTAGAATGATACGTAGAATCCATTTTTTCATAAAGAGCAATAGATTGTTCCATATACGTCGCAATATCGTCCAACTCTTTAGAAAATTTCGTAAGATTCGCTTGATAAGAATCACTATCACCAATTACTTTAGAAGAAAATTGAACAAAAGTCTCGCCTTTCCAATAAGGTGTAAGAGAAGTAGTAACAGAATTTAAAGACTGACAAAGTTTTCGAATACTTTCGGCCTGTCTATGAATATTACTACTTAAATTTTTCATTTCTACTTCATCTATTTTAATGTCCATATTTCGATTCTCCCTTATAAAGATAACATGAAACTAAAAGAAAATCAATCGTTTTCCATTTTTTAAGCCGGCCTCTTTCACCGATTTTTGAGGATCATAAAAAATATTTTGTTCACAATCATATAACAAATTTTGATAATTTAAAGGAAACACTTCATTACTTATTTCATGAACTGATTTTGCAATCATACAAATAACATCAACAATTTTTTTATTAGGTGGCAAAAATATTTCATACTCCTGATCTAATTTAATCACATAAATAGAAACTAAAACCTTATTCACTCTTATCACCTTCTAATAATTTTACAAGAACAGGCACTCCATTTTTGACAACATAACCATATTGATTTGAAATTTCTTCATAACAATATTTTGGAGTTTTAGCAAGTTTTAAAACAAATTGCTCCGTAATACCACTTCCTACCCAAATACCATGATTGCTCATCACAAAATTACGATACCATGAATCCATTTCATATTTCTTAATGGAGTAACTTGCATCGACTAAAATAATATTTAATTTTTCTAGATCATGACCATTTTGTAACAACTTTTCAAATTTTTCCATATTTTCTTTTATAAGTTTGAAAAAGTCTTCAATACCATAAATAATAAGAGTTAAATGGGTATACTTTTCTAATCGTTGTTCATCTTTTTGATTATTTGCAAAATCAAGAGCTAGTTTATCAATATAATCGCAGACACTTTGATATACATCAGAAACTTTTTTAGAATAGTAATATTTAGAATGAACTTTTCTAGGATCAAGAGAAGAACCCATATCTAAGACATATAGTAAATGATTAGATAAAGGTTGAAAGAAATCAATTAATCCGTAAGTAAAATTTTCTAAATTATCTAATTCTAAAGCCGTAACAAAAGAAACTGTTTTAGATTTAAAATTACATCTAGATAATTCTAAAGAATCTTTTTCTACACCCACTACAAAATCTTCCAAAGAATATTGTATTGGTGAAAGAGCAGAATAAGTAACTTTTTGAGGCAACACTGGTATTTTTTTAGCGTAACTAGAATAATATTTTTTAAGTTTTAAACAAAAATCTCGGACAGTGTCTACAATATGTTCTTTTTCACATACATAAGCCGTTTGAAATTCATAAATTTCTCCTTGTATGCGAGTAATGCCCCTACCAAATTTCTTAGAAGGAAAAGTTTTATGTACATTTCCTAAAATATTTGTATATTCATCTTCATTGTTTAATTGTAAAGAATAAATCGATTTAAAGTTTTGAAACAATTTAATACGAATACTATTAGAACTCAAAACACTTAAAATAAAATAAATACCATATTTTGTAGCTTCTCTAGTAAGAGAAATCAAATCTTCTTCAAAATTTTCATATAATTCTTTAAAATTCTCATAATTATTTAAAACGATAATTACATTAGCTTCTTTTTTATCATTTTTAGCATTATAAGATTCAAAAGTACCACCAAAATTCATAAATTTTGATTTACGAGTTTGTACCATTTCATTAATCATTTTAAATAAATTGGTTACTTTTTCATTATCAGAAGAAAAAACGACATCTCCAACATGAGGAGCATCCTGAAACATTGTAAGGGTTTCTGCTCCAAAATCTAATAAATAAAACTGAACTTCTTCTGGAGTATGATGTAAAATAGTTGAAAGTATAAAAGTTGTAAGAAAGTTTTCTTTTCCACTTCCACTTGCACCATAAAGTAAAACATTACCATCTTTTGAAATAGGAAGAGTAAGTAAATGTTGACTTTGTGTAGAAGGAGAATCATATTCACCAATTACTTCATTCAAAACAAAAGGAATACTTTTATAACTATATTTTTTCTCCAAAGTCCCAATCGTAATAAATTCAGGAATACTAGAAAGCCATAAAGGATCCACATGAATCTGCTCTTTTTTAGCTAAATCAGAAATATATTTTAAAATAGCTGGTAATTCCTCACCTTTAAAAGATGATTTCATTTTTTGATTTTCCTGTTCTACAGACTTAATTACTTTCCCCACATTATCTACAAAATGAATCGATGAATCAATCTTTGTTTTTCTTTCATCCATTTCATAATATGGAGCTCCTGCCCAAGCAGATTGTCCCATTGCAAAAAATTCATTATATCCAACTTGTAAATAAAACCTTCCAACGGTAGATAAAGCCGCCGCATCAGGAACCTTAATCATATCCATACTGTCACTACGATCTTGAACTTTTAAACAAACACGAAATTTAGAATTACTCCATATCTGAGCATCGACTACTCCACTTGGTTTTTGAGTTGCTAAAATTAAATGAACTCCTAAAGAACGACCTATTCTAGCCGTAGAAATTAACTGAGCCATAAATTCTGGTTGTTGACTTTTTAACTCTGCAAATTCATCACTAATAATAAACAAATGTGGTACAGGAGTTTTTACAATTCCTTGATGATATAATTTTTGATATTTATAAATATTAATCGTGCTTTCATTCGTTTGTTCTCTTGCTTCATTAAATAACTTTTGTCTTCTTTTTAATTCACTTTCAATAGAAGCTAAACTACGACCAATTTCTACCGTATCCAAATTGGTAATAGTCCCTGCTAAATGAGGAAGTTTAATTCCTAAATCTTTATTTTCAAAAGCACCTGCAAGTCCACCACCCTTATAATCAATAAGTACAAAAGAAACATCATATGGATGATAATTAAGTGCCATAGATAAAATATAGGTAATAATAAATTCAGATTTACCAGAACCTGTCATCCCTGCTATAAGACCATGTGGCCCATGAGCCTTTTCATGTAAATCCAAAAAGAAAAGTCCCCCATTTTGATCTACTCCAACAGGAGCTTTTAATGTTTCATAAGAATGATTTGTTTTCCATCGATTCAAAGCATTTAACTGTTCTACTTTTCCAACATTATATAATTCCAAAAAACTAATACTTTCGGGCATGTTCCCTTTTGATTTCGTAAACTCAATAGGAATATTACAAATTTCTTGAAACAATGGATCTAAGGATTTATTTAAAAACTCTGCTTGAAAAACTTGTTGGCGATCTGATGATAACTCATTTTCAATCATACCTGATTGATTTGCATCTACATTAATAAAAGAATTACATTCATTAGGTAATCCCATTAGTCGCTCATTAATAATAAGAAAACTAAATCCATAATTTACTTTCGACTTTAAAACATTTTTAATAAAATCAAAATCTCTTATTTCTTCAAAATTATCAGTAATAATGACATAATAAGGTAAAAAATTTTTATAATCTTTATCCGTAGATTTTGTATCTTCATTCATCGCACGATTTTGAAATTCTTCATTTAATAAAGTACAGATTGAAAAAATATCTTCTTTTGTTTCTCCATAATATCGAAAAGTCTTCTCATTATTCCATAAATAAGGAATTTTTTTAAAACTTTCCCATTTTTCTTTAGAATCTTTAGTAGTAAAAATTACAAATTTCACATCTTCATAAGATTGAAAAGCAATAAATTGCAATAAAATGGTATTCAAAAAAGAAGGAATTAATTCAAAGTTTCCTAAAATAGCACATATATTTTTTTGAACAAATGAAACATTAATTGGAACATTTTTAAGAGTTCTTGGTTCTTTTGCCATTTTTTGAACTTCTGCTTTTAAATTATCATTATCTAAAGAAAAATGTTCCTCTGGAAACTGAATTTTAATTTTGGCAGGTATTTCACCAATTCCAATATGAGCACTTAAAAAATCATCATGTTCAATCTTTCTTTCCCATAAATTTCTTCTATGATGTAATATAATGTCTTCACATTGTTCTAATGATACACTATTCGCATTAAAAGCTTGTTGTTGATCTTCAATTACTTGATAAATTTCTTTCTTTTTCAATGCTAAATATTCTAAATATTTTTCTTGTCGAATTTTTTCATTTTTTAAAGATTGTTTTTTCTGATAACGTTTCGTAAACAATGGAATGCATAACATACCTACCATCATAGAAACACCTATAACTAAACTAGGCCAAGTATTTTGAATCGTTTTTTCACCACTAACAATTCCACTTACAGAAACAAATAAAGTTACCATAGAACTCATACCCATGGTAAGCATAGATCCCATTTGAAGTAAAAAAGGCATCTCTTCCCTAATAGAACTATTTGGTGGAGCATCTATAACCACAGAAACTTCATTTATAACATTTCGAAATCTAGGAGAACGATAAAAATAATCTTTTTTATCATATATACTTAGAACATCCAAATCATCATCTAAAGATTCTTTTAACATAGGAACTTGAACCAATTGAATAGTAGAAGAAATAATTTTTCGTTTTTGATTCGGATTATCTATTGCAAAAAATGAACCTAAAACATATAAATTTAATCCATGAACAAATAAATGATCTCCGGTTTCCAATAATTTTCCAGAAGTTAATTTTTGATTTACATAAATAGCATTTTCAGGTTTATCGCACTGCATAATCCATTTTTCATTCTTCTTTGTAAAAGTAAGAACTCCATTATAATCTTCATAAAGAATATCAGAATCTTTTTTTCCTAAACAAAATTGATTCATTTGTTTAAAGAAAAAAATTTCCAAATTAGAATTATATAAAGGTAATGTATAAATAGATAACATTTTTTCTTTAAAAGAAATAGAATAAAATCGATAAACTTCCAAAGGAATAATTTGACCATTTTCTTGATAAACCCAACGTCCATCTAAAGCATACACATTTAAAATGTTTTTAATTTGACCATTTTCATCTAAAATATGAACCCAATAATTTCCATCAATAACAGTTGGTAAAGAGAATATTTGATAAGTTCTAGTTGATTCTAAAAAAATAAGTAACTTCATCAAATCACTTCCCTCTTATTCTATAGAAATTATAACACACAAAAAAAAGAAAAGAAAGAGAATAATACTCTCAAATCTTTTCTTTAAAAAAGAAACTTTTACATTCCTTTATCTGCATTTTGTGCCGCGATAGCAGCTTCAGAAATATTACTAATACAAATGTCTAAGTTACTATAAATTTTAGTCATATTAGTATTAGCAGTGTTTGATAAAGTTGTCTTTGCGCTTTCTGCCGCATCGCCATCCCAAATTCCTTCTCCACTATTTAAACGATTAATAGTTGAAAGCAAATTAACTTTTACTCCATCCAAAACTTCTTTAATTTGCTTTAAAGAATTTCCGATGCTACTTATTACTTCATAATCATAAGTAACTAATTCTTTGTTTATATTTTCGGCTGCCATTTGAGATAATTGATTAAAACTAAGTTCTCCAAAAGTAGTAGCAACATTAGTATCCGTTCCTAAATTAGCAACTTCTAATCCTGCAACATTTTTAGCAACTTCATTCATAGTGGTTGCAAAAGCCTCACCAAATTCATTAGAGAAAGCCACTAAAGCATTGTGAGTTTCTAAAAAATTTTGATAATTTTGATAAGCCGCAGATCCAGTCCATACTGCAGGTTTTACAAGTTCACTCATTAATTCAGAAAACTTTCTAGTACAACTAGAAACACTATCTTCCTCTCCATTAATACTTTTTACCAGACTGTTAGACCAAGATTTAACAGACTCTGGATTGTAAACAAAAGCCATATAAATTCCTCCTTTAATGCTATATACTTACATCATAACTGTAACATTAAAGGAAAAAAAAGAAAACTCCAAGTAAAAAAAATTGACAAAAAATTTACATTTTAAAATTTATAAGCCTAAATATTTAAAAATCCAAACAAAATCTTCATAAGAAATTTCCTCTGCTCGAACTTCTTCTTTTAGTCCCCGTTCTTGTAATAATAAACGAATTTTTTCCCAATCATAATCTTTTAAATTATTTTTTAAAGTCTTTCTCTTTTGAGAAAAAGCATCTTTTAAAAATTTTTGAAACTTCAAAATATCTATTTCTTGAGCTTCTTTTCTTTTCATTAAAACCACCGAACTAGTAACTTTAGGAGGAGGATTAAAAGCCGTATTTGGTACATCAAATAACACTTGAATATCAAAAAAATGATTAAGGTAAACCGTAAAATAGCCATAATCTTTTGATTTTGGCTTAGCTGCAAATCGAGATGCAACTTCCTTTTGTACAAGTAAAGTCATTCCAGAAATTTCTACATGACTTTCCAAAATATGTTCAATAATAGGAGTGGTAATATAATAAGGAATATTAGCAATCACATAAATACATTCATAATTTTCTTTTATATCATGTTTTAAATTTCGATTTAAAAAATCATCAAAAATAACCCGACACTTTTCATTTTGATAACCCATTAAAAGCTCTTGAAATCTTGTATCAATCTCATAACAAAGTAAATGACTAGGTGCTTTTACTAAATATTTGGTTAAAGCACCCATACCAGGGCCAATTTCAATGACTAAATCCTTCTCTGTAACATTAAAACTAGTAGCAATTTTTTTTAAAACATTTTCATCCTTTAAAAAATTTTGTCCAAAACTTTTCTTAGCTCTTATAAAATCCATAGCCATCTTCCTTTCCTGTACTATATCATAGAAAAGGCAAAAAAAAAAGACTCTAACGAGTCCATCCAGTTCTTAAAACATCATAACTAGTCGTAGTTCTTCCCGCATACAAATTGGCATAATTTTCACTTTCCATTAGTAAATCCAAATCATTTCCTAAAACTCCACGATCTAATACAATCGCGATGATAGGTTCACTTGAAATTTTAGGTAATTGAAAACGTACAATAGAACCACAAGGAAGACTTTGACTAGAGGCTACAATACGTACCATTCCATAATCTAAATCTGGATAAGTAGTTGTTCCATCTTTCACATAATAACTAGGTTTACAAGCTAAAGTTCCACCACACAAAGGACAATCGGCACCATATCCTGTAATGTCACCAACAAATTCATCTTTCGCACTATATAAATCATTTTTAATATCTTCTTCTAATTTTAAAGCCATCGTAGTTAAATTTACAACTCTATTACTAGCATTACTAGAAACACTAGAATAATCCTTAATGGTACTAATATTGGCAATCAATACTAGGAATCCCAAAATAAGAATCTGTAATGGAATCAAAATTTTTCGATGTCTCATACTATCACCTTACGCAAACATCATAACACAAAAAGCTATCATTTGTCAAAAATTTGAGCAATATTTTTATTGGTAATTTCTGAGATTTCTTCTAAACTTTTCCCGGTCTCCAAACTAATAAACTGGGCAATTTCATAAATATATTTAGGTTCATTTTTTGTTCCACGGTATGGATGCGGTGTAAGATAAGGGCAATCGGTTTCTAAAACAATGAAATCCATGACTTCCCTCACCACTTGAATTAAATGACTATTTTTAAAAGTAACTACTCCATTAATTCCTAATTTATAACCCATTTTAATATATATTCGGGCCGTCTCTAAACTACCAGAAAAAGAATGAATGACTCCTTTCACATTTGGGTATTTTTTTAAAATTTGAATTGTATCTTCTGTCGCATCACGAGAATGTATCACGACGGGTAAATGATTTTCTGATGCTATTTCGAGTTGCCTACAAAATAACTCTTTTTGTTTTTCTTTATTTTCCTTTGTATAATGATAATCAAGGCCAATTTCTCCAATGGCAATCACTTTTTCATCTTTTAAATGACTTTTTAAAAAAAGAAGATCTTCATTTTTATAGGAATCTGCTTCCTCTGGATGAATTCCTAAACAACCATAAATAGAAGGATCAAAAGATAAAACACGCAAAACCTCTTCGTTAGACTTTTGATCACATCCCGAAACAAAAAAGAAAGAGACATGAGACTTCTTAGCATTTTCTAAAATAGAAGAAAGAGAATCATAATTTTCTGAATATAAATGACAATGTGTATCAGTAAACATCTTATTTTAAACTCTCTATTTCTTCTAATTTTTTTGGAATATCGATACGCGCAAATATTGGAGTTGGATCCATTACTTCATAAATAAATTCATCGACAAAGTCGCGAGTGTTATCTTGATTTCCTAATTGTCTCATCATTTCTTTTCCTGTATCAGGCAAAAATGGTGTAATTTCTATCGCACAAAGACGAATCGCTTCGAGTAAATGATATAAAACGGTTTCTAATCTACCTTTTTTCTCCTCTTCCTTTGCTAAAGACCAAGGCATCGTATCATCAATATATTTATTACACTTACGAAGAGTATCAAAAATTTCATCAATAGCAAGACCAATTTCTAAACCATCCATTTTTTCTTCCAATCTTTTACTTAAACTATGAATAGAAGTAAGAAGTTCTTGATCCACAGGTTCACAAATATTAGAATACGTTATTTTTCCATCAAAATATTTCTTTGCCATCGCAAGTGTCCGATTCACTAAATTACCCAAAACATTTGCTAAATCACTGTTAATACGTTCCATAATAAGTTCATAAGTAATCGTTCCATCATTTTGAAAAGGAATCTCATGTAACACATAATAACGAACCGCATCAACTCCAAATAACTGAACTAAATCATCGGCATACATAATATTTCCTTTACTTTTACTCATTTTATCAGAGCCAAACAAAAGCCAAGGATGCCCAAAAACTTGTTTTGGTAAAGGTAAATCAAGAGCCATTAAAAGAATAGGCCAATAAATCGTGTGAAAACGAATAATATCTTTTCCAATCAAATGTAAATCGGCAGGCCACCACTTTTTAAATTCCTCACTTCCACCATCTACATCATACCCAATATTAGTAATATAATTGGATAAAGCATCAATCCAAACATAAACAACATGTTTATCATTAAAAGGAACCTTCACTCCCCAGTCAAAAGTTGTACGAGAAACACATAAATCTTGTAAACCAGGTTTCAAAAAATTTTGAATCATTTCATTCTTACGAGAAACAGGCTCAATAAAATCAGGATGAGATTCAATGTACTCCATCAAACGCTCCTGATATTTAGATAACTTAAAGAAATAAGCTTCTTCACTTCTCATTTCAACTTCTCTACCACAATCAGGACACTTTCCATCCACAAGTTGAGTCTCCGTCCAAAAAGACTCACAAGGAGTACAATAAAGTCCTTCATACTTATCTAAATAAATATCCCCTTGTTGATAAAGTTTTTCAAAAATACGACCTACTACTTCCTTATGATGAGGATCACTTGTTCTTACAAACTTATCATAACTTGTATTCATAATATCCCAAATTCTTTTTATTTCCCGGGAAATAAAATCTACATATTCTTGAGGATTCATTCCATTTTCTTTTGCTTTTAATTCAATTTTTTCTCCATGCTCATCCGTACCTGTTTGAAAATAGACATCAAAACCCTTACTCCTTTTATATCTCGCAATGGCATCGGCAAGAACAATTTCATAAGTATTCCCTATATGAGGTTTGGCAGAAGCATAAGCAATAGCCGTTGTAATATAATATTTTTCCATGTTTTCCATCCCTTTCACTAAAAAAAAGCCATGAACAAAAGGACGAGGTATTCCCGTGGTACCACCTTTCTTCATGACTTAACATGCACTCATTTTACGATAACGGAGTAACCGTTTCAACTCCAGAGCCATCTTCTATAAAAGTCTTTTATCTACGTTCCACCATTCGTAAACTCTCTTTAAAAAGCTCAATTATATACTCTTTCCTTCGTCATTGAATAACCTAATTCTACCATAAAACTAAAGAATGTCAATTTTATTTCCAATAATTTTAATAAAAAAATTCACAAAATCTCTCATATAGGACAAAAAAGGTTGTTGACTTACTAAAACCACAAAGCCAATTACATCAGAAGAAACCAAAATAGGCACGGCAAGAAAATACCCATTAGAATCAATATCATCAAAAATCTGCTCAGACACACTCGATTCATAACTATTTCTTTCATCAATTAAAGATAAAAACTTTTGAGGAATTTCCTTTCCAATAAACCTTTCTTCACTACTTGCTAAAACCTTCTCTCGATCGGTCACAAATAAATTTAGATTCATTTCCTCATGAGCAAGTTCACACAATTTGGTAACTAAATCATGATATAAAAGAAGTCTTGAATGTTTTTGAAGATAAATACCTTGGTTATCAACAAAAATTTCTAAATCTTCTCCGTCTTTAATACCTAAAGACCTTCTAATTTCCTTAGGTAAGACAATTCTACCTAACTCATCAATTTTTCGAATAATACCTGTTTCTTTCACGAAAAATACACTCCAATCTAATAAATAGTTTGGTTCTTTATGTACTTTTTATACTTCTAAATCATCATGAATTTTTTGAAATAAAGGAACAATATAATAGATAAAATGTTTTTCTAGATGAAATAAAGGTAAAGAAATCACAATTTTCTTATTTTCATATTTTAACTTAAATTTAGGATGAATATTATACGCCTCCAAGAAAAGTTTATCTCCCTTTATCAAAGAAGAAAGTTGAGGAGGAATAGAAACAGAAATCATTCTATCATTTTGACTGACCTCTGTAATATTCATTTCATTTGCTATTTTTTCAAACCATTCTTCATACATATAGACTTCTAGCTCATCTGAAACTTTACCAAAACGGTCTTCCAAAGTTTCTTTGACTTCTTCTAATTTTTGATAAGAATCAATTTCATTAATCATTTTATGAATTTCAATTTTAATCGTCTCATCAGAAACATAACTATCTTCAATATGAGTCGAAACATTAATTAAAGCCTCTTTAGATTCGTCACTTTCCACTTCTTCTCCTCGTAATCGCATCATTTCTTCTTCAATCATTTTCATATAAAGACTAATTCCAACCGTATCAACAAATCCTGCCTGCTCACTTCCTAAAATATCGCCTGCTCCACGAATAGATAAATCTCGCATAGCAATCTTATAGCCACTTCCAAGTTCTGTAAAATCACGAATCGCCTGTAATCTTTTAATTGCTATATCATTTAGCATCTTAGATTTATTATATAAAAGATAAGCATACGCAATCTTGTCACTCCGTCCTACTCTTCCACGAAGTTGATACAATTGACTTAAACCAAAATAGTCGGCATCATAAATAATTAAAGTATTGGCATTTGGAATATCAATACCCGTTTCAATAATAGTAGTAGAAAGTAAAATATCAAAGTCATGTCGAATAAAACTTTCCATAATATCGTCTAGCTGAGCTTTAGACATCCTACCATGAGCATATCGAATACGTCCCTCTGGAACCAACTTTTGAAGTTGATAAAGCTTTTCCTCAATAGAATCAATCCGATTATATAACACAAAAATCTGTCCATCACGTGCAAGCTCTTTATAAATAGCATCTCGAATTAAAACATCACTTTCCTCAATCACATAAGTTTGAACAGGATACCGATTCACAGGTGGCGTATCAATAATAGATAAATCTCTTAACCCCGACAAAGACATCTTTAAAGTACGAGGAATAGGAGTAGCAGAAAGAGTAAGAACATTAACATCTTCTTTTAATTGTTTTATTTTTTCTTTATGCATCACCCCAAATCTTTGTTCTTCATCAATAACAAGTAAACCAAGTTTTTTGCAAACAAGCTTATCGCTCAAAAGTCGATGAGTTCCAAACACAATATCAATCGTACCATTTTCAAGTCCTTCTAAAATTTGAGTCGATTCTTTCATCGAAGTAAAACGATTAAATAAACGAATTTCAACAGGATAATTTTTAAATCTTTCTAAAGCCGATTCATACTGTTGCTTAGATAATATCGTAGTAGGACATAAATACAACACTTGTTTATTATTACAAACGGCCTTGAACATCGCACGAAATGCCACCTCTGTTTTACCAAATCCCACATCACCGCAAAGTAGCCGATCCATTGGTACCGAAGAATCCAAATCCCTTAAAATATCTTCAATGGCTCTTGTTTGATCTTTTGTTTCCTGATAAATAAATTCACTAGCAAAAGCATTTTCTTCGGCATAATCTTGATAAGCATCCCCTTTTGTATTATTACGTTTAGCATATAATTGAATAAGTTCATGAGAAATATCATGAATTTTCTTTTGAATGGCTTGTTTTTTCTTTTGCCAATTCGTAGATCCCAATTTATTAATTTGAGGTTTCACACCATCCTTATCGCTATACTTATAAATAGTAGAAATCTTTTCAACAGGAATATAAACCTTATCATTGCCTAAATATCGAATCTCGATATAATCCTTTTTCATACCATACGTTTGCAAAGTCACCACGCCGGCATAAACACCAATCCCATGTGCTCGATGAACCACATAATCCCCTGTTTTTAAAGAATCGATATCATGAATCTTTTTTCCAATTCGAATATTATTCTTATACTTAATTTCCTGTTTTACTTCTTCCACATCATATTCTGAAATCACCACATAATCTTCAAAAAGAAATCCTTTATTGATTTTTCCATGATAAATTGCAACAACTCCAATAGGAACATCACTATTTTTTTGAATAGAAACCACATTTCCATCAAATAACTCTTTAATTTCTTCAATTTGATGCTTAGAAGAAAGACAAAAAACAACCTTTTTATGTTGAAAAAGATAACCTTCCACCGTTTCCTTTAATTTTTGAAAGTTTCCTCTAAAATTATCAATTTCTTTAGAAGAAAAACGCATAAGATTTTTAGAAGGTACATGATTAGTAATTGAATTAAGGTATATAACAAAAGAAGGACATAATTCTTCCAAAGAAAAGAAATGTTTCATACCCACCATATCTTTTTCTTTATTATATAGAAGAACTTCTTCCATTAACTTCTTATAAGATGCTTCAATCTGAGAATAATCTTGAAAAATGACAATAGGTGAATCACAAAGAGTAAGTAACGAAGTATGTTCTTCACTAACCATTTCAGAAATTGGAAAACAAGTAAGAGAAGAAACAGAAGAAATCGTTCTTTGAGTATTTTCATCAAAATAACGAATCGAATCAATCTCATCTCCAAAAAACTCAATTCGAATTGGATGTTCCTCATTTACAAGGAAAACATCCACCACAAAACCTCGAACCGCATATTCTCCCGTAGTCGTGACCATGGAATCTCTATGATACCCTAAAGTTTCAAACTTATTAATTAAATCATCTCGAGAAATAGAAATATCTTTACTTAAAGAAAACTTAAAATTTTCTTTATCTTGAAAAGACGGTAAAAATTTCAAATAACCCATTAAATTAGTAACCACCAAAAAGGGTTCATGACCTAATTTTTCTAACGTTTCTAGCCGTTTTAATTTTAACTCCGGAGATACGGCTAACGCGATAGACGTAAAAAAGTCATCCATAGGAAAAAGAAGAACCTTATCCGTATAAGTTTCTAAAGATCGATAAATACGATTTGCATCATACAAATTACTCGTAACAACAAGAACAGATTTATGAAACTTTTGAAAACAAGAAAGCATGTAAAAACAAGATAACTCATTAGTTAACCCTTCAATAATCTTCCCGTCTTCAAAAATAAACTTATCCCATAAATTCATACACGTTCATCCTTACCATTAAATTGACTCATTGTTTTTTGAATTCCATCTTTAATAAAAGAATAGATAATATCTTGATAAAAACTATACTGATTATTCAAAAAATCTAAATTACTTTTAGAAAATTTACCCAATACATAATCCACAGTAAAAATATTTTCATCACGACCAATTCCAACCTTTAAATGACCAAATTCATTAGTTCCTATAGAATCAATAATTGACTGAATTCCATTATGACCACCAGAAGAACCCTTACTTTTTATCTTAAAATGACCAAAAGGTAAATCTAAATCATCATGAATAACGAAAATATCTTGAGAGGAAATATCATAATAACGTTGAATTTTTAAAACTGCATTTCCACTCAAATTCATAAAAGTCGTTGGTTTTACAAAAATACACTTTTGAGACTCAATGGTCGTAAGATATATATACGCTTGAAACTTAGATTCTAAAGAAAAATCATAATGAAAGGAATCTAGCACCATAAAACCTAAATTATGGCGAGTATTTTCATATTCTTTTCCCACATTTCCAAGACCTACAATCATTTTCACATCAATCACTTCTTTCTATCAAAAATTCCTTGATAACTATTTCGATTTCGAATTACTTTAGGAGCATACACAGTTGTACCAAATTTACCATCTTTAACTAAAGTAAACAAAACAACAATAGGTTTCTCCTCTATCTTAGAATGAACAAATTGAATCTCTTTTACACCAAAACCAAATTGATTTGCATAAACAATAACCTCATCCATTCTTTCAGGAGTATGAACCAAATAAAATCTTCCTTTCGATTTCAATACATATCGAGCAAGTTCCATAATTTCTTGTAAATGAATCTCCACTTCATGTCGAGCAATTTTTTTAATTTCCGATTGATTCACATAACTGGTTTCATTCCATTTAAAATAAGGAGGATTACAAAGCAGAACATCAAAATTATTTCCCGGGAAATAATTTCTAACATTCAAAATATTATCATGAATTAATGTAATAAAATTTTCCATATGATTATATAAAACAGAATCTTTAGCTAACTGAAACACTTCTTCTTGAAGTTCAATACCAACAACTTTCTTTTGATATTTATAATTAATCAAAATAGGGATCACGGCATTTCCAGTACAAAAATCTAGAATATAACGATCCTGTTTCTTAATCTGTGCAAATTCAAAAAGTAAAATAGAATCTATCGAAAACTTAAATCCTTCCTCATATTGATAAACCTTCAAGTTAGGGTAATCAAATAACCAATTAAGAGTCTTTTTCATCGTCTAAACAAAACTCCCTTAATTCTTCATTAACAATGACTTTATACTTTCGATTCAAAATATCAACACTTAAAACTTGTCCCTCTCCGTCTACAGTTTTTACTTTATCACCAACACTAGGCATTCCATAACCACATCGAACATATTCATCATCTTCATAAGCTAGACAACAAAGTAATCTTCCACAAGCACCATTGATTTTAGATGGATTTAAAGCTAAATTTTGATTTTTTGCCATATTCATAGAAACAGATTCCAAATTTTTAAGACAAGAAGAACAACAAAGTTTACGACCACAAATACCAATACCACCAATAAGTTCGGCCTTATCTCGAGCACCTACCTGTCGAAGTTCAATACGAGTTTTATAAATATTCGCTAAGCGTTTAGCAAGTTCACGAAAATCCACTCTTTCATCGGCATAAAAATTAAATAAAAGTTGCTTTCGATCAAAGGTAAAACTAGCATCTAAAAATCTCATATCTAAACCTAATTCTTCACTAATCTTACGAGCGTCCTTTAAAGCATTTTCTCCATCCTTACAATTTTTCAAATATTGTTCATAATCTTTACGAGTAGCAATACGAACAATATCTTTCAAATTGGCCATGTCAATATGAATTTCTTCAAGGTTCGTGTTATCAACAACTCGACCAAACTGAAGTCCTCTTTCTGTTTCAACAATCACCGTAACTTTATTAGGAATTTTTAAATCATGGCCATTGAAATAATAACCTTTTCCCTTATCTTTAAAAGTAACTTCATAAATATTCATAAATCATCACCTATTTTCTAAAACATACCGATCCAATAACAATGCGATATTCACATTATAATTTAATTCTTCAATAAGAACAGATAAATATTTTAATTCTTTCTGAAAATATAAAGAATCTTTTTTTAATAAAAATTTTAATGGTTCTAAATCCTTTTCAAGATCACATTCATTTCTTTTTGCAAAATATATCTCTTCATAAATAGAAAACATACTTTGAAATAAATAAAGAAGTTCTTTTCGGTCATGAATCAAAGGAATTAAAACATCTTTATTATATAGCAATGCCTCATCTTTCACAAGTTCATATTCATTAATATAACGAATCGCGATGGATTTCCAAACTTTAGGAATACTTTCTTTTTCTCCATCTGAATAATAATCTAAAAGAACCTGACAACGACTTTTAATCGTATGAATAATATTTTCTTTATTATTTGTAAGAAAAAAACCTAAAATATTATCTTCTGGTTCCTCTAAAAATTTAAGCATCGTATTGGCACTAGAAGAATTGAGTGTCTCTGCATTTAATATAATATACATATTATATTTTGAAAAAATAGGCTTTGTTGAAAAACTTTCTTTTAATTCTAAGATTTGATCTTTCTTAATGGTTTGACCATCAGGTTCAATAATTTTTAAACTAGGAATACTTTGATTCAAAATTAATTTTTCTAATTTTTGATCTTCCTGTTCCTCTCCAACACGATTAATATAAGCTAAAAATTCTAAAAGATGATGCAAACATTTCTCTTGATGATTTGTTTCAAGCAAAAAAGCATGAGCAAGTCGATTCTCATGATATTCATTGAACAATTCATTTATGCCCTGACTTTCCTGCACACAACATCACCTAAGATTATTTTACTATAAAAAATAAAATAATTAAAGAAGAAAGCCCCGGCAAACCAAGTAAACTCACAATTCCAATAGTAATAAGATTAATAGGAATATAAATATGCAAACTAGAAATAAAATAGTTTAAACCATACAATAATAAAAAGGCCACCACAATTTTTCGTAAAACCAATGTAATTTTTTTTAACATATAGAATCCCTCTAGTAAAAAATATGCAAAAAAAAAAGAAATTATTCCGATATTTGTTTACGGTCTTCTAAAGCTTTATCTAATGTTGTCGTATCTAAATAATCGATTTCTGCACCAAGTGGTAAACCATAAGATAATCGAGATATTTTAACCTTTTTTCCTTCAAAAATTTTCTTTATATATAAAGTTGTAGTCTCCCCTTCAATGGAACTTCGTAATGCTAAAATAAGTTCCACATCTTCTAAAGAATCAACACGTTTAACTAAAGAAGATAAATTAATATCTTCTGCACCAATATCATCCATAGGAGAAATAAGCCCATTCAACACATGATACACACCTTGAAAATTTTGAGCACGTTCAAAAGCAAATGCACTTTTATAATCTTCCACAACACAAATCAAATTCTGAATTCTAGAAGAATCACTACAAACATTACACTTCTCTAAATCTGTCAAATTGCCACATACAGGACAAGGATGTAAAGTTTTTTTAGCTTGAACTAAAACATTACTTGCAAGTTCAATTTCCTCACTTGGAATCTTTAAAACGGCTAAAGCCATCCGTTCTGCACTTTTTTCTCCCACACCTGGAAACTTTTGAAAAAACTCTATCAATTGTTCTAAAACAACAGGATAACTACGATTCATATTACATCAAACCATCAAGCATTCCTGCATATTGACCCATTTTACTTTGAAATTCGGCATCAATTTTTCCAATTGCATCTTTAGTAGCCAAAACAATAAAATCTTCTACCATTTCCATATCATCTTTTGAAATAGATTCCGTATTAATATGACAAGAAACCATTTCTTTTTTTCCATTTAAAGTCACTTCCACAAATTCATATTTCCCGGGAAATAATTGGGCGTTAATTTCTTCTTTCTTTTTTTGTAAATCTCTTTGCATTTTTTGAGCTTGAGCCATAATACTTTGCATATTCATAAATATTCCTTCTTTCTATACTATTTCTATTTTATCATAATTAAACACATCTGATGCAAGATTTTCTTTTTTTTCTTCTTTTGGTTTTAAAGCATTTAAAGATTCTTCATCCATAAGTTGATAATTATACTTTTCTTTTAAATTTTTAACATACATAGCTTTTTCTTTCTCCCACTCTCCATTACTTAAAGCAATAAAGTGAATATCAGGATGAAAGAATTTTTTAATTTCTTCCGTAAAATCATCCAACTTAGAATTCATTAAATTTGCCGTACTATCTAACTTCGCACATATGATAACATAATCTTTTGAAGCCGCGACAAGCGAAGAATCTACAATAAAGGAAATAAAATCTGGTGAAATCTTTGATTCATTTTCTAAGTTTTGCCAAATACTCTGATATTCTTTTAAAATATCTTTTTTTGCATCCACAAAACAATTATTAATTCTTACCTTTTTTAATTCAACAAGATATTTATCTTTATGATCAGAAATTTCTTTTAAAGCCTGAGAATCAGAATCTTTTTTCTCTTCTTTTTTAGTCTCCACAGGTTTTTCTTCTTTTTTTTCAAAAATAATCGTACGCCGAGACTCCGTCACATCTTCGTCATAACTATCTAATAAAGATAACTTAATCAAAACATACGGATTCATATTAATATTTGCTTTATTTAAAATTTCATTAAATTCAAAAATGATTTTTTTAATCTGATGATAAGTAAGTTCTCCTTCATATCGGTTCATCTTTATTAATGTAGCAATTTTAGTCAATTCTTGAACCATTTTTTTAATAAATACTTTATAATCACTAGCAGAACTTTCAAGTTCACTAAAAACTTTTTCTACTTTTTCAATTTCTTTTTTCTCTACCATATTTAATAAATCTTTAATAACTTTAGAAGAAATCGACCCATAATGAGACAAAATCTTATCTAAAGTAATTTCTTCAGAATTAGAAGAAAGTTGATCCAAAAGACTTAATGCATCTCTCATACCGCCTTCAGATAAATAAGCAATTTCTTCTATTGCATCATCGGTAATATTTATGTTTTCTTCACTACACACAAATCGAATTTGTTTTATTAAATTATCATTAGAAATTTTTTGAAAATTAAATCTTTGACATCTTGATAAAATAGTAATCGGTACATTCTCTACATTAGTAGTAGCCATAATAAAAATGGCATGTTTTGGAGGTTCTTCTAAAGTAAGTAATAAAGCATTAAATGCACTAGTCGTCATCATATGAACTTCATCAATAATATAAATTTTATATTTTCCTTCACTTGGAGCAATTTTTACATTATTAATAAGTTCTCTTATATCATCCACACCATTATTAGATGCGGCATCTATTTCAATAATATCAGGACTATCTGCAAAAGATAAGCAATTAGAACATTGACCACATGCTTCTCCATTTACAGGATTTAAACAATTAATTGTTTTTGCAAATATCTTTGCAGTAGAAGTTTTTCCTGTTCCTCTAGGACCAGTAAATAAATAAGCATGTGAAATTTTATTATGAATAATAGCATTCTGTAACATTTCTACCGTATAATCTTGTCCGACAATCCCTGCAAAAGTAGATGGACGATACTTCCGATATAAAACCTTATAATTCATGATGTCACCTTCTCTTTGTTTCTATAAATATTGTACCAAATTTCTAACGAAAAGTCTTTAACTTTGGCAAAAAATTATTGCAAAATAAAAAGTGTTGGATTAT